>QKDV01000098.1 GCA_003251955.1 Methanospirillum hungatei | reverse complement strand
GTCCCGTTTGATACGAGGAAGGTTGTGCATCCTTTCTGATTAAGCATCTCAATCAGTTCAGAGAGATACGGATACAGAGTAGGCTCTCCGGACAGAGAAATCGCAACCTGGTTTGGATTAATCGCTTCATCCCACCGTTCGGGTGTCACTTTCGGGGAGATCTTGTACCCCGCCAGCCCTTTCTTCTGAAGAAATGGAATCCGGTTTACAATATCTAAAGGTGGTAGATCTTTCTCAGCCGGATGTTCATGCTCAAACGAGCGCCAACAGAATAGACAACGGTGGTTGCACTTGAGTGTCGGAGTTAACTGAACACACCGGTGGCTCGATATGCCATAAAACTGATGCTTGTAGCACATCTCTCCCCCGGTCAGTGCACGTTTGCACCAAAGACAGGGTTTGAGCGAAGCAGAAGAGGAGGGATCAAAGAAGAGGTATCCCATCCTCCTGAGTGATATCTCGGGACTATGCCCGTTTGGTATCTTACATCGCCCTGAGCGCATCTATCCCCAGTGTTTCAAGAGCCTCTTTAAGGGTGTTCCTTGTCGCTTCAACCAGGGTGAGACGCCTGTCACGCACACTTCCCTGTGCTTTGAGAACCGGTTCTGCATGATAGAATGAGCCAAAGATATCTGCAAGTTCCCTGGCATAGATAGCAAGCAGATGCGGTTTCAGCTCGGTGACAACCTGATCGATGACCTTGGGGAACCGGGCAATCTTTTTGGCAAGTGCTATCTCACCATCACCTTCTATCTCATAACAGTAAGGGAAATCCCCAGCCTTCTCAAGAATGCTACAGGCACGGGCATGGGCATACTGGATGTATGGTCCGCTCTGTTTCTCAAAGTCCAGGGCTTCTTTCCAGTCAAAGACTGTGCTCTTTTCAGGGATTGTCTTGACAATATCATACCTAATCGCAGCCGCTGCGACTCCTTTTGCGATTATACGTCGGGCATCTTCGTCAAGTTCAGGACGCCGGGCAGTCACTTCTTCCATAGCCCGTCTGCCTGCTTCTTCGATCAGTTCATCAGCGGAGATGAATGTCCCCCTCCTGGTGCTCATTGAGCCTTCAGGGAGTGAGACAAATTCAAAGAAGACAATTTCAGGACCGTTCTCCCCGAGCAGGTCCATTGTTGCCTGAAGTTGCCTGCCGATGAGTTTATGATCAGCACCAAGGACATCGATCACACGGTCAAAGTTATGACCTTTCCAGATGTGGAATGCGATATCACGGGCTGCATACACACTGGTCCCGTCAGATCGCCGGAGAATGTACTTCTTCTCAAAGCCGTATTTTGAGAGATCAAGTGCAAGGGTCTCCTCGTGGACCGATTCTGGCATGTGACCGATATGTCCGAGGATCTTGCTGGTATCGCCGTTCCTGACAAAATCACTCTCATAGACAAACCGGTCATGATGAGCATGAAGCTCTGCAAGTGTCTCTTTGAAGCCTTCGAGACAGCGCCTGACCGGACCTTTGAATCTGCTGATGATCTCCTCGTCACCGGCCTCGACCTTCTGCATCAGGGCATCAATCTCTTCAGTTAGTGATGGATCAGCGGTAAGGTGCTTGTTAGCTTCAATGTAAACATCTGCTATCAGATGGTCGCCTTTTCCTTCTCCGTAGACATCTGCATGCTGGCGATCAATACCCCAGGCAACGATTGCAATCTGCCGGCCCATGTCGTTGACGTAATACTCCACTTCCAAGGGGTAGCCTGCTTTGCGGAAACACCTGGCAAGTGTATCACCGATGATAGTGTTCCTGATATGGCCGACATGAAGCGGACCGTTCGGGTTTGCACTCGTGTGTTCAAGCACAACCCGTTCACTCTTATTGGGAAGACTACCATACCCGGGTTTAACTGCGGCCTTCAGGACATTGGCACAGTAGGGCTCAGTTCGAACACTCAGTTCTTTACTAAGACGATCTGATATCCCATCGGTGATCTCCTTGGCTATCTGGGCGGGAGCCATCCGCTTCTCTTTTGCCATGGCAAAAGCCACGGTTGATGCAAGATCTGCATGTTCCCCACCATCAACCAGGAGAACATCTTCCCTCCCGGTATACTCTTTAAGAACTTTGGCAACCTGTTCGCACAAGGAGATATACATTAATAACCTGTCCTGTATCTGAGAATTGCGGCTATTCCGCCGAATGCAGTGAATAACTGAGAACCTTCCTCAAAATCATCTGATATGATAGACACGCTGCTGTTGCTCTGGTCAGCGAGTTGAGTCAGTTCATCGATAATATCAAATTCTTCTTCCAGCTGAAGCGGGGATGTACACTTAGGACATGCCCCGAATTCAAGATCACCCGGATCTTTTCCAGGCTCCATCTGAACGGTCTTCTGCTCGGTATACCCGCATGCATCACACTTAATGATCAGGCGGGACTTCCTGAGCTTATCAGAGAGGAGGAGCATATCAACCGAGCCGAGTTCAAGATTGGCCCGAACACTCTGTTCTCCATAAGATGCAAGGCCATTATCCTTGACAAGTTCTTTGAAGAACCGCTCCATGATATGCTTCTCTTCGATGACGGCCTGGCCTTTCAGAACGTCCTCAGCTGCATCGACGAGTTCGGGAAGCCCGCTCTCGTTTGTGTACGCAACATCAAAGAGACCAAGAATTCTTTTCTGGACCTCGTGGTGAAGGTACTGGCCCTGTTCAAACTCTTCCTTTGTCGGGGAAGGACCACCGATCAGGAGACCTTTGAACCGGTTGAAAAAGTCCTTCTCACTCAGGAAGATCTCACTGGACCGCTCACCCACTTTCTTATAGAACTCATTGATGGCGATCAGACGGAGTCGCTCGAATCGTATACTTGACTGACCACCTTTACGCTGCTTTCCCGGAACTGTAGAAGTGGTTCCACCAATTGGATCGATCCGGTTTCCACGCAGAAATCCCCAGTATGACTCCCGCCTGTCAAGGACCAGAAGACCATACACGGACTTCTCCTCAAGCATATCCTTGAGTGGTTCCAGCTCGAACTTGGAGCTGCACCGGTACATATAAAGGTTGATGGGCTGGGGCGGAAGCACCACGTCACACTCGAGGTCCTGGCGATCTCCGTGTTTGTTCACACTCCCACAGAAGATAGCCATCCCTTCATCAGGTGCCTTGTTATAGTATTTGAGCCGGGCAAGAATACTGGAAATAGCACTCTGTACATTTGTCCGGGTCTGTTTCGATTTAATGTTGGCACACTGGCCAAACTCATCCCGCAGCTGGGCGGTTACATCATAGATCTGCTTATCTGGCGGTATGTAGAGAGAGATCAGTTCGGTTCCACTGCCCTCTTTCGCATCCAGCCGCTCAAGCATCTTTTTAAATTCATAACGCCGCCGTGCGTCATCATGTTCAACCGCTTCGCTCATGGCAACAAACCTGTATTGTAAGCTGGTATATATTGCGCTCTGACAGTCTTAATATCTGCGGTACCAGAAAAAAGAGAGTTACAGGTTCAGAAATTTCTGAAAATAGTCACGAAGCGATTGATCCACCTCATCATTGAATCCATGAGTACCGTTGAACGTGAAGAACTGTGCAGAGTTCCCAAGGACTTTTGCAAGTTTTTCTCCTGAATCGATCGGGATGATCGGATCCTTTGGTGCGTGGAATATCAATGATGGCCGGGGTGCAATCCGGGGCCCCATAACATCAGGATCGATACTGAGCAGGAAACTTCTGGCACTTCCCTGGTACTGATCACCCTGGCGTTCAAACCCTGAGGTTGATATACCAACATACCCGGCAGACTGGTTATCAATTGCAGCAGCAACAGCAGCATACCTGCCGCCATTTGATTCACCGATCATCCAGACAGGCATCTGACCATACCGTTCGTGAAGGTACCTCTCTGCATCGATCATGTCTGCAACGATCAGATAGATCTGGGGCCACTCACCTGCTGAGAACTTCTCATAATCTCTCTCCATATTGAATGGATATCCGGATGTGTTGCCACCGTTGCCTCTCACATCCACGACCAGGACTGCATACCCTTCCCGCCCGTACTCAAGCAGATGCCCGATATGCCCTGAAGCGGGTACTCCGGCTCCCGGTGCCCAGACCGCTCCCTCTTTCGGATGCTCAGGTGCAATGAGAACAGCAGAGACATTTCCGCCGAAGTTCGTGAATGTCAGTTCTTCGACAGTGACATTGCCATCAGTCTCAAGAGTTTTATTATAGACTACTCCGTGAGGGATCTCCATGGATAGAATCCCATCATCAGAGACCTGGTACTCAGGTTTGACTGCCTGACTCTGAACTCCAGTGCATCCACAGGTCAAAAGAACCAGAATCAAAAGAAGGGTGAGGCAACAGACCACTTTCATGTCCATCCCCCGGTGCAGCGTATTACTGCTGCAATCGTCTTGGCATCAACGATTTCACCTTCCCGAACCATCCGACAGACTTCAGGAATAGTAAGGCGGACCGGTTCGATGATCTCATCATCATCCGGAGTATACTCACATGAAGGCGTGAGCCCTCTGGCCTCGTAAATGAAAATCCTCTCATCAGTAAATCCCGGAGTCGTATAGATACAGCCACGGGGGATGAGTTCTCGGGCTGCAAAACCAGCCTCCTCAATCAGTTCCCTTCGGGCGGTCTCGATCGGATCCTCTCCTGCCTCCATGGTTCCGGCTGGAGCCTCAAGGATGTACTGATCGATGGCAAAGCGCCACTGACGGATCAGGTAGCAAAACTCCCCATCGATAGGAAATATTACAACCGCTCCACTCGGTCTGACTACCACTGCTTCACGCTGCTTTCCATTTGGCAGAGAAAAGACAGACTTTTCGATGGTAAGACGCCTTCCCCGGTAAATTTCCATGTTTCACCGGTAGGGGATCGGATCCTCTACTCCAATCGCCTCAAACGCTTCCTTTCTAAAGTGACAGGATCCACAGACACCGCAGGCCTTCTCTCCATCCTGATAGCAGGACCAGGTATCCTCATACGGGACTCCAAGGTCCATTCCGATCTTCAGGATCTCTGACTTGTTCATTCTCACAAAGGGCGTCTTTAGTGAGATATGAGTGTCAGGCCTGGTTCCCAGGTTTATCACCTGCTGAAACGCATCGATGAATTCGGGTCTGCAGTCCGGGTACCCGGAGTAGTCTGATGCCTGAACACCGATGTAGATCGCTTCTGCACCCCTCGCTTCTGCAAAACTTGTAGCAACAGAGAGGAGATTCGCATTCCTGAACGGCACATATGTCTGAGGAATACCATCTCCTGCATCAGCATGGGGTTTTACCGGCATTGATGGATCAGTCAGGCTTGATGCCCCGACCTGAACCAGGTAGGCAAGGTTCACATCCAGGAACTCAGCCGCATTGAGATGCCTGGCTATACGTTTTGCACATTCCCGTTCCTTATCTTCAGTACGCTGACCGTAGGTGAAGTGAAGGGCATAGATCTCATACCCTTCAGACTTTGCCAGGTAGGCAAGGGTAGACGAGTCCATGCCACCCGAAAGAAGACATACTGCTTTCAATTATTGTACCCCGATAATCTTGTGAAGTTGCAGTTGAAACCTGACCGGCAGGTTATGATCCAGAATAAACGATACAATTTTCATCGGATCAGTTCCGAAGACCG
>QKDV01000314.1 GCA_003251955.1 Methanospirillum hungatei | reverse complement strand
GCCTGAGGATCTTGAGTGTCTGAAGCATATCGCCCTCCTGGGCGGACTTCATGATCCGGTTTTTCTCAACTCGCAGGGCCTTGGTACAGAGCTCGGGATCAGTCCGCAGACTGCTTCACGCCGGCTCAAGTCACTTGAACAACAGGAACTGATCCGGCGGAGTATCAACGCAGACGGTCAGAATGTGACCATAAGCGAAGAGGGCGAGTCTGTTCTTCGAAGAGAATACTGCGATTATTACCGGCTTTTTGGAAGGAAAGAACAGCAGTACCAGTTCCCGGGAACTGTGGAGTCAGGCCTTGGAGAAGGTGCCTACTACATGAGTATCCGCCAGTATACGCAACAGTTTGAGAAGATCCTGGGATTTGCACCATATCCCGGAACGTTAAATCTGCGCCTCTCACCTGTTGCTATCCAGAGAAGGAAAAAACTGACGATCGCTGACTGGTTTGTCGTTGAAGGTTTTGAGTCTGAAGGCCGGACATTCGGCCAGGTCAGATGCCTTCCCTGCATGATTGGAAATATCCCCTGTGGTATTGTGGTTCCCGGAAGATCACATTATCCTGATGCTCTGGTTGAAGTAATCGCACCGGTGGGACTGCGTCGTGAACTGAATCTGAAAGATGGAGATGAAGTAATGATTGAGGTTTCGCTATGATTCGTGAGGCACTTGATGCTCTCAGTAAGGGAGAGATGGTATTGCTCTATGATTTTGACAACCGGGAGCGTGAGACCGATCTTGCGATGCGTTCTGATCTGATTACTCATCGTGATATCTGCCGGATGCGTCATGATGCCGGAGGTCTGATCTGTACCGCAATTCCGTTTGGACCGGCAAAGAAACTTGGGCTTCCATTTGCCCGGGATGTCCTCAGGAACTGTGCAATGGTCGAACAGCTCGGAGACATCCCCTATGATCCTTCAAACAATTCTTCATTCTCTCTCTGGGTTAATCACCGGAACACCTTCACCGGAATCACTGACAAGGATCGATCCCTGACAGTGAACGCCCTCTCGCAGGTTGTCCTGGATACTCTTGAGGGGAAACCTGTTGTGTTCAAGGAGCAGTTCAGAACTCCCGGTCATATGCCTGTTCTCATCGCAGCAGAGAAACTTCTTGATCAACGGCATGGTCAGACCGAGCTCTCGGTAGCCCTGGCAGAGATGGCAGGTATCAATCCGACGATCAGTATCTGCGAGATGCTTGATGATGAGAGCGGGCTGGCTTTGTCAAAAGAAGATGCGATCAGGTATGCAAAGAAACACGGGCTGGTCTTTGTCGAGGGCTCAGAGGTTCTCGAAGAGTGGGAAAAAGTAAAATAAGAGAATCCTAGTTCCTCTTAATCAACAATCTCTATTTTGTTTAGGTTTTTAGACATTGTAAGCCTTAAATGTCAATAAAAATTGAAGGAAGATTATATCTCAATAGTTTTCAGGGCTTCGTGAACCATTCTCTTCCAGACATCTGATGACTGTTTATAGATCTCTTTTGCCTTTATCAGATCAGGAGTCTCTTCAGTTTTTTCAATCCGTTCGAGAGTCCGGGTTGCAGTATCAAGTATCCAACAGTCATGAACCTCCTTACTCACTGCAGCCACTGACTCAGCCCTGACCGATACAAGGGTCCGCCCGTCGGGTGCATTGAACACATTGGGCTTTCCAATCACAGCTACATATGTTGGCTTCGTCTCAACGGTTGGTGTCTCGATGGATGAAATCTGGTGCATTGCCTCTGGCTGATAACTTCCAGCACTTACAAAGAAGAAACCACTTGGATCCTTCACTTTGATCTGGTAGAAGACTGCCTCACCTTCAGACTTTTTCTTGTCAGTAAGGAGGCCCACGAGAAAGACTCTGTTACATCTCTCTCCGGTCGGGAGCAGGACGAAGGTCGGGCTTTTATCTTCACTTCCTTCCTTGAAGTGGTACGATGTCTCCCTGAATTCTGCAGCAAAAACCCGCTTTGCAGGCTCACGCTCATACCGCTGGAAGGCTGTCTGCTCACTCATGATTGATCACCTCTGAGCGGTTGAGCAGATCAGCATGACGTTTCGTATCAAAGGTGAGGTACGAACATGATGATGTGAAGAGTCTGTTCTCAATCACTCTTCCCTGGCAGGAGATATAACGGCCAAGTAATTCTTCGCACAGGTGATAATACACGGTCTCAAGCCCGAGTGGATTATTTTCTGCCATCTCCTGGGCTCCTTCCAGTGTGAGTCCAAGCAGTTTTTCCACACCTTCACGTGATATGATCGTATCCCAGGTCTGCCGTCCGTTATCAAGCCAGCCTTTGATTCTGAGATCATAATGGAAATCCGGCTGAATCTCATGAATCTGACAATAGTTCTGCCTTGTCAGAACTCTTCCGCATCCTTCAACCGGACACCGCTTGATAAGACCTGAACCTGGAGAGATATGGACCAGTGCACCGATAACCTCATCGCCTGAAGCTTTCACTTCAATGGCTCCTGAGTCATCTGCAATGCATGATGCTCCATTGAGGGTCAGGGATGGGCGTCCGTTGTACTCATCTGCTGCAGTATACTGGATAGTATAGATCTTCCCGGGAGTCAGTCGTTCAGCCGAATCATCCTTCCAGGTGACGAACCTGATGGTTCCGGTCTCATCACCGAGGATTCCTGACTGAAGGATCCGCTCACTTGTGCTTTCATACTCCTGAACCACTTTTACATGCAGACAGACAATCCCGGGTTTTATCTCTGCAACCTGTGTGATTGCAGGCTCAAGACTCTGATCTCCCGGAAGAGGCGTAACTTTTGTACCAGAACTCAGCTGCAGGTTCATTGCTCCGCGATAGAGATCAGCTATTGCTAACTCAAGCCGGTAATAGACGCCTGCCTGGATGTCAGCAACCTGCTCTCCCTGTCTAATGGTGAACCTGATGGCACCGGTGTTATCTGCGATAACTCCTGCTGCCATGACTGCTCCTTCTGAATGTGGGTTATAAGCAACGACCTTTCCTTCCAGGCTGACAAGTCCTGGTTGTAGCTGTGCAACCGGTGATACTGCGATCTGTGGAACAGTCTCACCGGAGAGTGGTGTTACAGTTGTTCCTGATGTGACCTTGATATTTTTTTGTGAATTATACTCATCGATGACTGCTGATTCCAGGCGGTACCATCCTCCAGCCTGAAGAAGTGGGGCATGAGCGTTTGCCCACACGGTCAGCCTCATGACTCCGGACTGGTGTGCAAATATGCCGGTCTGGGCTATTGAAGCAGTCCGTGGTGGGAAAAGAACTGTGACAACTCCTTCGAGAGTTGTCGTTTCCGGTGCTGATCGTTCTGGAAGAGGGCTGACATTGATAGCCGCTGCATCATCCGGAAGGCAGGTTGCCCCGTTCAGGGTGAGTGACAATCGTCCGTTGAACTCATCTGCAGATGCGTAATAGATAGTATAAGCCATGCCTGGTGAAAGCCGCTCTGCAGACTCATCCTTCCAGGTTACAAACCTGATTGTACCGCTCTCATCGCCGAGAATCCCTGACTGGAACATCCGGTCACTCGAACTTGAATACTCCTGAAGCAGTTTCACCCGTACGCAGACAATTCCCGGTTTTATCCCTGCAACCGGTGATATTGCCGGACGAAGGCTGCGATCATCTGATATCCGATTAATTCTGGTCCCTGCATTGAACTGCAGGTTCATTGCCCCACGATAGAGATCTGCAACCGCGTATTCGATATGGTACCACCCCCC
>QKDV01000182.1 GCA_003251955.1 Methanospirillum hungatei | reverse complement strand
TGAGAATACTGTCCTTGAGGATCTTATTCCAGGCAGTTCCCAGGTGAATGTTTCCGGTTGTATATGGAGGACCGTCAACAAAAAACCAGGGTTTCTTCCCTTTATTCTGATCTTTCACCCTGCTGTAGATTGAGTTCTTTGTCCAGAATGAACGAACAGAGGTCTCGATCTCTTTTGCAACATAACTACTGGTGACTTCTCTCAAGGATACCCCTCAAAAATTCCTTTATTAATTGGACGTGACTACACAAAGGTCTTTGCGATATTCAAGCCAGAACATCGTCCAGAGAAAAAATGAGATCAAAAGAATAGAAGAAGGCGAGAAGAGGCAGATTAGTTACCATCCACCTGCACCACCTCCACCAAATCCGCCACCACCACCGAATCCTCCACCTCCGCCACTGAAGCCTGAGCCTGACGATGGTGGAGAATACGAAGTAACCGGCCTGAATGCAGTATAGAATAGGGCAGGCGCTAATATGCCCGAACCAGATGAGTAGGTAAACTCAGGAATATTTACTTCAAGATCCTGCATGGTTTTAACTACCCGGTCGCCTACTCCGAGAGCAGTACCATATACTAACCATTCTCCCCACATCGATATGTCAGAAGGAGCATATCTTCGTATCAGAGCTGCATCGGACAGGAAAGATCTGAATGAATCCCACCTGAGTTTTTCAGCATACGTATCTCCCTTCCACCTGCCAAAGAGGGTTGCAGGAAAGAGCATGGCAACTAATCCCTGAAGAAAGGCTGCAACAGACATGACAGTTGCAGCAAATCCAATCTGACCGTCACTCCCGGCAATGGCAGCAAAGATAGAGAACAGGAACCAGATAATCGGAAAGATTAGAAGAGGTATAAGGTACCCTCGTCCATCCTCAATATAACGGGATTCAAGATATGAGCTGGAGTAGGAAGTGAGAGATTGAATCTCCTGCTGATATGCAAGAAGAGTGGATCGCACTGAAGAGTCTGAATTAGCAGTTTCGGCCATGGATGCAAGTACACCGGTGTCTATTACATTATCAGATGCAATCCTGCTGAATGAATTAAGGATTGTCTGCTCATATGAATCAGTTGACTGATTCTTCAGGATGTTTATGGTAATATCTTTGCTACCCGGTTTCTCGTCAATCCTGATGATCTTCTGCCTGTGCATATCAAGTAGTGTTGCATAAAGGCCTTCTTTTCCAAATCCTTCAGGATCACCTTCAAAGATTAAATTTACCATCCATGGCTTGAGCGAAGGATCAGGTACAACACTCAGGTGGTCAGGGACAGTGAATGGTTTTTCACGCCCTTTACGATACCAGATCACAAGAAGCAGAATTGGTATACAAACAATAAGGAAAAATGATCCCAAGTATGCAATTCGGGGAGTGGTAGTCAGCAGACTGGCATACCATGGATTTGCAGCATTTGTTTTTTCACTAATACTGACTGATCCAAGATCGCTGATTCTGCCATGTATCAGATCACCAGCTCCGTGTTCAAGTATCAGTTCAAATCCAAGAGGTATATCACCGGAGGCACTTCCGGTAATGAGGTAAGAATCACCGTTCTTTGTTACTTTCATCCCTGCCGGATGAGGGAAGACCTGCTCTACCCGATCTGCAGGGATCGTTATGGTAACTGATTTGTATGCAACATGATCAGTTGCCAGATCGATATTGATATGGTCAGCGTCTGTTCCACGTTCTATTGGTGGAGAGATAATCCAGGAGTATGTGACAGGCCAGGTCCCGGTTGAATAATAATCTGGTTTGAACGCACCGGCCTCGTTGTCGTTGGCATGACTCTGGATGAGTTGCTGATCTGCCCTGCTGGCTCCATTCATATAGACTGTTCCGGTGTAATCTTTCAGGTATGAGTATGCACCCTGCGGAACAGATGATTGAATATATTGAACAACTGTGGTTCCTGCAGAACCATAACTGACAGGAACATTGAATTGCCGGTTAAGACTCCGGTATGATCCATCGGTCTTTACACCATACTGGTATGATTCATTCAGACTTCCATCATATGACCAGGAACAGTGGTAATCAGAAACAACTAGATCTCCTTCAAACAGATAGGAGACTAAACCCCCAAGTCCGAATCCCAATATTCCAATAATAACTGCAGCGATAATCACAACAGCCAGCTGACGACCTTCTCCCATTTCTTATTCATCTCCTCCAGCAAACCGCCAGAAATAGCAGGAGCCCCATTCCTTTTTCTCACCTGGCACCATGGATAACAGGATCTTCTCTGCATGTTCACTGCAAACCACAGACTGGCAGCACCCCAGTATCTGCATACCGATTGCCGGCTTTCCACAGACCTGACAACGTGAATTATCAGCAGCCATATCGTTACAGATTGAAGATCTCAGTCTGCATCGCAATATATCTGATGGTCAAAAATAGAAAATCATGGAGTTTGCAGTTATAATTAAAAAAAGGAAAGAGATTAAGAAATTTGCTCATCTGGGAGGTTATCACTTACAAATGACCTGATATCTTTGACAAAACCAGCAATCTCATCAGATGAACCAACACTACGTGCATACTCTACCATCATGCACCGCTCCAGGATCAGGGAGATTGCGCTGGAATCCATCCCGTTATTTCTGACAAGTGAGAGAATCTCTTCGGTTGTATCAGCAGTTCCTGATCCCCGGGTATGGGAAATAAAGAACCGGAGTGCCTGCCCGGAACTACCATATGCATCCTTGACTCTTCCTTCTTTGATAGCTGCTTCTGCTTTTGTCAGATACTCTTCAGTTGCAGTCCTGATATCTACCGGTTCAATAATGACAGGATAATCTTCTTCCGGTTGATTACTTTGTTTCTTGTAATATCGGAATCCTGCCCAGCAACATAGACATATCAGGAGAATAAGTAATATTATCCCAACATACCATCCCAGAGGAGTCTCATCATCTTTATTAACAGTTACTGATTCGACTGTGCCGTTCCTGATGACTGAGGAGATTGTTGCATTCTTCCCATCTGGAGTATTATACTGCTCTTCTACTCTTGTCTCATTCGGAGTAATCGTCTGTGTACCACCAGTCTGGTTGTATCCGGACTGTTGAAGATTATTTCTTTCTGACTGATACTTCGGATCGTTGGATAATGAAGGTGGAACAGGAAGTGACTCGTTCGAGGTTGCAGTAAGTTTTTCCAGCGAACCATTCCTGATATCACCCTCCAGTGAAACTTCCTGATTATTTTCATTTTTGTATTGAGCTGAGACAGTTCCTTCTCCCTTGCCCTCTGCAGAGATGCTACCATCTTTCTGTTGGTACCCGGCCTTTTTCAGATCCTGATTTGTCTTGTTAAGGAGCGGATCCTGGTGCATCTTATCGGCAAGTTCCTGTTGATCCTGTTTACTCTGACTTGCCTCCTTTGCCAGTTGTTTCTGAAGAGATGAAGACTCTGCATTCATCTGGTTATTTTGCAAAGCCTGCTGAGCACTCTGTTGTGAACTCTGTGATTGTGATGAGCTTCCCGATCCTGATGACATTCCCTGACTGGAGAGCATCTGCTGCATGATCTGCTGATTCTGCTGCTGCATCGCATTCATCTGCTGCTCCATCTCATCAAAGGGATCTGAACTCTGACCCTGACTGGCTGAATTCTCTTCACTTACACTAGATGTAAGCGGTGAACCGGAGTTACTTTGTGATGATTGTGATGTCTGCGATGTACCTGGTGAACCCTGATTCTGGGATGCCTGAC
>QKDV01000039.1 GCA_003251955.1 Methanospirillum hungatei | reverse complement strand
AGATTTGAGCCTCACTTTGGAGACTTTCAGAAAGAGATGTTTGTCAGGTCTGAACTTGCACTTGAGTACATGCGTGAGATGATCAAACTTCAGAAACGTTCTCTCAAGACTCAAACTGAAATGCTGGATGCACTCAGGGATATGAAGAAAGAGTCAAAGAAGCGGCGTGAAGTGCTTGAGCGGATGATTGAAGCGATTCATTCGCAAGGATAACAAATAATGGCAACACAAGATTCTCCGGCTGGACTTGATGTCGGAAAAAAAGTTGATATCCGGGTTCTGGAGGCAATTGCGAGGAAAGGAGATCTCTCAATTATCCTTTACTTTGAAGAGGACCTTGCTAAGACCTCCACCTATACACAAGATATTATGGAGTACAGTAAGTACCCAGAGGATAACCGGCCGTTTATTGAACTGGTCTCATTCATGACGTTCCAACGTGAGATGAGTCCCTGTTTTGATGATGCCCTCACAACTGTACCATTGATGATAACTATCTGTTCAAATTCTGAAGAGTATAATGGTAAATCTGTTGTAAAAGGAGTTCTTCCGTTTCTGGATGAGATGGATATTTCGTAATATTTTATATAATAAACTAAATGTTGCGATATATCAGTAGGATCACAGAGGTCTAATGATGACCTGTCATACCGGTAATCTTAACATTTTATCGTCAACTGAATAAGGAACGAATATATCTGTACAACGACTACACAAAGAGTAATATGGCAGGGGTGAAATCACGGGGTATCGGGGATACGCATCAGCAGTTCCGATCACTTCAGGCTATTGTCAATCATATTAGATCACAGGAGATGTTTCTTCAGGTTCTTGACCGTGAAGATACAATTCCAGATATGGCTAAGCGCCTTTCCCGTGAGGCTATTACTGGTGAATTAAAGTCTAACAAACGTCTCTTTCTGGATTTTTTCTATAACATGATCGCGTTGTCAGGTGAAACTGATCGAATCCAGGATGTAGAGTTTAAGTACGTGGTGATTGGTCAGGACATCATGGAGGTAGATCGTTGCCTGCTCTGGTATGATGATCTCGAACTTCAGATGCCGTTTGAGATCGGAGAGAAATTTGGGAAAGCCGTTCTTGGCGATCAGATTGTAAATATTGTTGACACCATTACTGACTTTTATAAAAAAGCTGAAGCAAGGTTTGACCGGGAACTGGATGGGAATCTTGAACGGTGTTCACTCCTTGTACTTGAGGAGCATTATCCTCAGTCTGCTTTTCACATCACAGTCCGGCTTCCAGCAATAATTCTCAATGATTTCCCGGTCTCGCTCTAACCTGTCGAGACCACATATTCTCTTATCTGTGTATTCTTTTCTCTTCGTTAGGGAAGGAGATTCCCCTCAGTTCGCGGATCTTTTTCATGACCTCTATGGTGTAAAGTGAGATCCGCCTAAGACGGTAAGTCTCTTCGGTTGATGCAAGGAACCTTATCTCACGAAGGCGGGAATCAGCTTCATCCAGAAGTGTGTTCATCCCGGGTCCACTTGACCCTGCTGGTTCAGGAACAATTACTGAGGTAATAAACTGCAAGTTCCCCTTGTCCATGAGTGGAATCATGTCAATTCTCACCCTTTTGACAATGTCATGAAGATGGAGCGGTCCACTCGATGCAAATCCCTTACCTTCCCTGAACCTATCCTTTCCCGAGGCCCAAATTTTCTGAAATAGATCTGGAAGTTCATCGATTGATCTAGGTATTGAATTCTGGGAGTCATGCCTGAAGAATGATCGGCAGGCATTGTTCATGAAGATAACAGCACCTGTTGAGGTGAAGAGCATTACTGGATGTGGGATTGACTGTATTGCAAGGATGGCCAGACGGTAGTCTCCGGCCTTGAGCGGTGGTGGTGGCTGTTGACTTACCTGCTCTGGTTCACGTTCTGGTTCATGCTCTTCTTCAGGTTCTGGAGATTGTACCGGCCGCTGGGCTGTAGTGGTCTGATAAAGTTTGTGTTTATGAGCCACCATCTCAATGTTGCTGTATAGTTCCCTTTCCTTGAATGGTTTGATTAGATACCCGAATGGTCCTGACTCCACTGCACGTTTGATGGTATCGTCATCAGAATGGGCTGTAAGATAGATAATCGGGATTTTATACTGCTGGTATATTCGCTTCGCAGTCTCGATACCGTCCATGTCACCCTGAATTCTGATATCCATCAGGATAATTTCAGGCTGTTTTTCTCTTGCAAGGTTTATCGCTTCTGCCCCATCAAATGCACTTCCGACCACCTCATAACCAAGCTCCTTGAGCGTCTTTTCAAGAAGTACAGATGTAACTGCTTCATCTTCAACTATGAGAATTCGTCGCTTCATGAATGCACCCGCTCTCCGGGATTTTCATTAAAGAGAATAATGATCGTTGTTCCCGGTCCATTTGGTCGTTTAATCTCTCCTTTGAGCTGGTGAGTAAGCCGGGAGACAAGTTCGGTTCCGAGTGATGTCCCGGTCTGACTCTTACCCTCTGCAGGCATCCCACGCCCGTTATCTGATACTTCCATGCGATATACGTGGTTCTGATTGGTGAATCTCACCCTGATCTCCCCATTCCCCCCTGGTTCAAAGGCATATTTGACGGCATTGGTTATCAATTCATTCAGTATGAGTCCACAGGGAATGCATCGTTCAATATCGAGAACGATATCAGGATCAATCTCGGTGATATATTTGATAGATGAATTGGCACCCACATACTCCTGCTTCAGGTGATTAATGAGATTTCCAACATACTCATTGACATTGATATTTCCAATATCATGCGAACTGTAGAGGAGTTCATGGATTGATGCCATTGAGAAGACCTGATTCCTGCAGTCCTGCAAAATTTCATTTGTAACCGGGTCAGTTGTCCGCATTCCCTGGAGTTTGAGGATTCCTGATATGATCTGGAGGTTATTCTTCACCCGGTGGTGAATCTCTTTTAGCAGGAGTTCTTTCTCATGAAGTGAAGCTATAATCTGTTCTTCATCACGGATCCTGCTGGTCACATCGCTGTATATCAGGAATATTTCATGTGAATTTCCTATACGTGTGTTCGAGAGGTATATCTCCCTCCACTGGTTTCCTGATGGGCTTCCTAGTTGAATTCTTGGCAAATTCTGTGGTTTTCCGGTAGTTACCAAACGACTTAATGCCGAACTGAGTGGTTCAGGAATAACTGGACCAAAATATTCCTGAAAAGTCTTGCCAAGAAGGATTTCTTTCTTCTTCCCTTCCAGCACCTCAGCAGCAGCATTCATCTCAATCAGGATGAACTTGCCATCCCCATTATGGTCGAGAAAGATTGAACACCCCGCGTTCATGTTTGAAAAGAGCATATTCAGGCGGTTTTGACTTACTTTTACCTGATCGTCAAGAACCTTCTGACGGGTGATGTCAATAATGAAGCCTTCTAGTCCGATTATATCTCCAGCATCATCTAGGACTCCTATGCCCTGTTCCCAGACCCATTTGAACTTCATTGCACTGGTGAAGATTCTGTAGGTGAGTTTGAATTGGACATGCCGGTCCACAGCCCTCCTGATAACCTCCATGATCCGCGGCCGGTCGTCAGGATGAATGAGTGAGGTATATGTGGGGTTCCTGTTCTGGACTAGGTCCGTGGGGTGGTATCCGGTTAGATGAATGCTCCCTTCACTAACAAATTCCATGGTCCGATCATCATCAAAACTGCACTTGTATACCATTCCAGGCAGATTTTCGATCAGGGTATTGACCATCCGCTC
>QKDV01000168.1 GCA_003251955.1 Methanospirillum hungatei | reverse complement strand
CTTTTTTAAATTCTCCTGAATTTGTAGAGTTACCCATCAATAATCACCAAATTTGTTGAACTAATATCATAAGTTCATATATTTTATAATTGAATCTGATATTGCATCGGAGCGTTGTAATGAACCTTAATTACGTCCAGACAACCTGTCCGTTCTGCGGAACAGGCTGTTCTATGAACCTTGCGGTTGTTGACGGGGTAGTATCAGGTACTCAGCCATATCACCGCTCACCTGTAAATGAAGGCAGACTATGCATTAAGGGTGGGTTTTGTGAAGAGTACCTGAAAAGCCCTGATCGCATCATGAAGCCATTGATTAGAAAAGACGGGCGTCTACAGGAAGTATCCTGGGAAGAGGCAATATCATTCACAGCACAAAAACTCAAAGAATTCAAACCTGATGAAGTGGCATGCATTGCATCAGCCAGAACATCCAATGAAGACATCTATGCAATGGTCAAACTTGCAAAAGATGTCATTAAAACCGGAAATATTGACAACACCCAGAGTTGTCTGAACGCAGGCATTGGGACTGGAATCTCTAAGTCAGTAGGATTTGATGCGTCAACCTGTTCGATAGACGCAATCCTCTCAGCCAAGATTGTAGCAGTTGTCGGTGCAAATCTCTACGTTCAGAACCCGATCCTTATCAGCCAGATTACATCTGCAAAGAAGGCAGGAGCAAAGGTTCTGTATGCCTCTTCAGTAGCAAATCCAACAGGAAACCTCGCTGATGAAGTCGTAACCTACAAGGAATCAGCCGCATCTGCATTCATCAATGCAGTCGCAGCGGAGATCATCAAGGCAGGCAAGTACGACAAGGCAGCTGAGAAGGTAGCAGGATTTGCAGAATTCAAGAAGTCGGTTGCATCAGTAACAGCAGATGCAGCAGGAGTCTCTGAAGAGTCTGTCAAGTCAGCAGCAGAACTGCTCACTTCAGGAAAGGGCGTCTTTGCATTCTCCCCGACTGCCATCTCAGAGGCAGGGTCACGTGCGATGGCAAACCTTGCACTGCTCACCGGCAATGCAGACGGGATATTAATTCTCCGGAGCCGCAACAACGGCCAGGGAGCTGTTGATATCGGAGCCGTTCCGGCAGAAGGCAATGGATTTGCAGCTGTTCTTGCAGGTAAGGCAAAGGCAGTGTACATTGTTGGAGACAGTCCGAAGGTCTGCGAGTGTGGATACACCGAGACTGTCGAGGCACTCAAGAAGGCCGGACTGGTCATCTTACAGGACTGCATCGCAGGGCCATTCATGGATGCTGCCCATGTCGTGCTTCCGTCAGCGGCACTCCCGGAAAAGGACGGAACCCAGACCAACACAGAAAGAAGAATCCAGCGTGTCCACAAGGCTGCTGATGCTCCTGAAATGGCACTTCCTGACTGGAAGATTACTGCAGACATTGCAGCAGCAATGGGCAAGGACTTCGGCTGGAAATCCTGTGAGGACGTTTTTGCAGAGATGATCGCATCAGTTCCGGCATACAAGGGTATCAGCCTGGAACAGACTGACAAACCAGAAGCAGTAATGATTAAAGAGTCAGTCAAGCCGGCCTTTACAGTTGCAGCTGACAAGGAGGCCTGAACATGGCATCAAAAGGCGATATGGTATATGTATGGGCAAAGGATGCAGAAACACTCAAGAAAGGAGAGTGTGGAGGTGCAATCACTGCCCTGCTGAAGTACGCACTTGAGAGCAAGACTGTTGATGCAGTTGTTGCAATCAAGAAGGGAAAAGACCTCTACGATGCTGTTCCGGCTGTCATCACCGATCCCGCTGAGATTCTGACCACCGCCGGATCACTCCACTGCGGTACTCTTCTGCTCCCGAAGATCATCAAGAAATACCTGAATGGTGCAAAGGACAGCAAAATCGCAGTTACCTGTAAGGGTTGCGATGCTATGGCCTTTTACGAGATGGCAAAGCGGAACCAGATCAACCTTGACAATGTCATCCTGATCGGTGTCAACTGTGGAGGATCTGTAAGTCCGGTTGATGCACGCCGGATGATCACAGACAAGTTCGAGGTCGACCCTGACATCGTCCACAAGGAAGAGATCGACAAGGGTCAGTTCATCATTGAGTTCGAGGGTGGACACAAGGGAATCAAGATCGAAGAACTTGAAGAGGAAGGTTATGGACGCCGGTCCAACTGCCGCCGCTGCAAGATGAAAATTCCACGACAGGCAGACCTTGCCTGTGGTAACTGGGGAGTCTTCGGCGAGAAGGCAGGTAAGGCAACCTTTATTGAGATCTGTTCAGAAAAGGGTGCAAACCTTCTGAATGGTGCTCAGTCCGGAGGAGCAGTCGAGACCTGTGCACCAGACCCGAAAGGTATCGAGATCAGGGGCAAGGTCGAGAAGGCAATGCTCAAACTCGGTGAAGAGTGGCGTCACCGCGACTTTGAAGGGCTTGGAACCGGAAAAGAGCGTCTGAAGACGATCATGACCGAGAGCTCACGGTGCATCAGGTGTTACCAGTGTATCGATAACTGCCCGATCTGTTACTGTATCGAGTGTTCTACAAAGAAACCATGGTACATTCCGGAAGACACCACGCCACCAGGTTTCATGTTCCATCTGATCAGGTTCGCACACATTTCAGACTCCTGTATCAACTGTGGTCAGTGTGAAGAACTCTGTGCAGTGGACATTCCAAACGCACTCTTCATGCATGCACAGCAGGCAGAACTCGAGAAGATGTTCAAGTATATTCCAGGCCGTGATATGACCCCGCCAATCCATGCACTTGCAGAGGAGAGGGCAGAGCGTGCACGTCTTGAGGCAACCGGTTCAGACATGATTTATGATAATGTCTTTACCGAGTAAACACCCTTTTTTTGTCATAAGACACAGCATAACGTGTATGAATGACTTCAGTGTAACGAAGTTCATTCTAAAGCATGCAATTGAATTGCGCTTCAAAGTGTAGGCATACGTTCAAAAAATTGTGCCATTTCCAATAATTCCAAAGAGAGAGCAGAGAGAAAAATGGTGCTTTTATGTTGCATGTAATTCATGAAAACCGCATATGGAGCCTTATCACCAGAACTGTGATAGAGGCTGCATACAGTACCTGGAGCAGAAGGTTTGGTGCTATTTCTAACCCGGTGAAGATGATAATTGCATAGACTGGTGTTAGCAGAGAGACAAGATCGAGTTTCTTTTTCTTGAGAGCCAGGTAGGCAAGAACTATAGATCCCGCGATACAGCCCCAGAAGAAAGTTCCCGGATCTTCAATGATTCGGAGCCAGGATAGAAGAACTGCTACGACAACTCCTCCCCAAACAAGTGCTAATATTACTACCGATAGGATCTTCTCTTTGAAGGAAATGGACTTCAGAAACTGAAGATCGATATTCATATATCTAATCTGTTCGTTTGGAAAGTTTATAGCCTCATGCAATCATCAGGATCTCTATTTATGATGCCTTTATCTTGTTTATGTCATTAAAGGGTGTTCTTCAGACCTATCAGGTGGGCATATACGATGGTGCTCATTCATTAAGGTGATACCATAATTGAAACAGAAAAAGATCATCCAATTTGAGTAAATGGAGATTAAAAGGTCTATTTTTAATCCAAATTCAGGTTATAGTTCCTGATGTGATGGATTGCAATAGTTTACTGCAAAAAGTTCTGGAATTATCCAGAACATTTGCTTTATGCTATGAGCGCTATTGGAGAACACGTTTAGAAATAATCTCTGTTTCACTTCGATTATTTCAAACCATTTTCCTTTGCACAATAATATCTTCTGAACTAATTATTTGATGTCACTTTGATACG
>QKDV01000170.1 GCA_003251955.1 Methanospirillum hungatei | reverse complement strand
GACGAGATGGAATATCACCATCATACAGATGGCAATACCCCGGGCTGCATCCAGTTCAATGTACCTGGTACGCACCGGAGATGCTGTGGTCATTGATCAGGTCTGTTGACTTCCGCAAGACTGGCAGAACCGTGACTGCGAAGGAATATGTGAGCCACACTGTATGCAGTACTTCCAGGATGTACTTGCTTTCTGTTGTTTCTTATGAGCAGGTCCGGCACGTATCTGCACAGGAGAAATATCCGGTTTTTCGATCAGGATGCGAACAGAACCCTCCTGAACCGGAATAGATGGAGGCATCTTTCTTGCTGCTGGTGGAATAGAAGCAACATGTGAAGCAGCCGTAGCTGGTTCAGCCCGTAAAGCCGGCTTCACAGGTTTTGGTGCAGGTGGTTGCCGGTAAACAGGAGCAGATGGTTGAATCGGTTCCGCTGCTCCGATCTCATCAGTCGGAGGTACATGGGCAACCGGTATTGGTTGGGGCACTGGCTGCTGAATCTCAGGAGCAAGAGTTGGAGCTCTAGGAGCCTGATGAACTGGAGGGGGAACATAACTCACCTGTTGCGGCTCAACTGCAGGCTGCTGCTGGACGACCGGTTCCGTGTATGATCGCTCCTGTACAGGAGGAGTAGCCGGCTCATCCAGTCTGATCTCCTGTTTCTCAATCCGTTCCGGGGGGTACCCGTTGACAGCAGTGAACCACTCCCGACATTCTGTCTCGGGTTCGCTGATAAGACCGGTAAAGACAAGTCGCATAACCCGCTCCTGCCCGCCTACTTCCATTGAGATGGCAAGGGTGGGTCGATCCCGCTCATCCCGTTCAAGTTCAGCCTGCTTGATCACTGAGAATGGGATCTCCTTGGTTATCTGTCCGGTGCCCTGCCTGGCACTATCAATAAGAAAGAGGCGTTCGCTGGTGAGAACAGCGAGAAAAACGAAATCCTTGATCCTGATCCCGTCGGTATACCGGACCATGATCTCTCCGATATCAAGGAGTTTGAACGGATTGAACTTTCCACCGCTTGGATCCCCCTCATCACCACGCGGCCCTTTGATATTATCAAGAATTGACATGACTATCTACACCATCTCTTTGATCAGACCTGGTATCTCAGAGAGCCGGGATGCAACAGGAATTCCCAGCGACTTCAGGCGTTGAATTTTAGATTTTGCATCTCCTTCACCACCAGATACAATTGCTCCAGCATGACCCATACGTTTCTCCGGAGGAGCTGTAGTTCCGGCAATGAAAACAACTACAGGCAGGTCAGCCATTCGTGCTCCTTCCTCTTCAAGATTCCCTCCAAGTTCACCAAGAAGCACAACCGCCTTCGTCTGTGGATCCTCAGAGAACCGATCAAGAACATCAGCAAATGTCTGACCGATAACCGGATCGCCACCAATCCCTACTACACTGCTCTGCCCAATACCAGCCCTGGAGAGCTCATGAACCACTTCATAGGTGAGGGTCCCACTCCGGGAGATGACACCAACCGGACCACGTGTGTACAGGTGCGAAGGCATAATTCCCATACTAATCTCTCCCGGACAGAGGAGACCCGGACAGTTGGGGCCGATGACCGTACAGTCACGCATTTGAGCATAAGCACATGCCTTCATAACATCATGAACCGGGATATGTTCGGTGATGGCAATCACGAGTTCGAGCCCCGCATCTGCGGCTTCCATGATCGAGTCTCCTGCTGCTACACCTGGAACAAACATAACACTTGCAGTTGCATCATGGGCATCAACAGCTTCCCGAACGCTATTGTAAACAGGAACCCCACCAGATTCCTGCCCTCCTTTTCCAGGTGTTACTCCGGCAACAACCCCACAACCGCCGACAGATTCTGCGTACTGGTTCATCCTGCCGATGTGAAATGATCCCTGGTTACCGGTGGCACCCTGAACAATTACCCCAGTACTCTTATCGGCGTAGATCATCGTGCCACCTCAACAGCAGCGGCAACCGCCTCTTCCATGGTATCAAGCATCCGGTACCCGTACTTATTCAGCATTGTCCTTCCTTCCTCTTCATTAGTGCCGGCCAGCCTGACGATCACCTGCTGACTTACTCCAGCCTCAATGATACCAGCGGCCACTTCATCACAGCGGGTTATCCCACCTAGAAGGTTGACAATGATCACAGAGACTCCGGGCATTGATCCAAGCAGGCGAACAGCATGGGCAACCCTCACACGGTCAGCACCGCCTCCAACATCCAGGAAGTTTGCCGGTCGTCCACCTAGGACAGTGATCAGATCCACGGTTGCCATTGTAAGACCTGCTCCGTTTCCGATCACGCCAATTGAGCCATCCAGTTCAACAAACGAGAACCCGAACTCTTCAGCTTTACGCTCGCGATCAGTAAGGTCGCGGTTTTCTGATATACCCTGCCTGGGCAGAGCGTTATCATCAATGATGATCTTTGCATCTGCTGCGTATACACCGGAGGGAGTTGTGACTAGCGGATTTATTTCTGCAAGAAGTCCATCACGGCTCCTGAATACCTGATAGAGTTTATTGATTACAGGGCCCAGTTCTTTTGGTGCCCCGTTCAGAAGGTACCGGAGTGTGTAGCCAGGAACATCAGTCAGGAGGGAGTGGACAACAGCCCTCCTGATTGCAGTAGGATTAGTTCTTGCTACCTCCTCGATTTCAACACCCCCACTGGAGGTGAAGAGAATTAACGGAGATCCTGAAGAGCGATCGATCGAGATGGAGAGATAATATTCATGCTCGATTGCAATGCGTTCCTCAACAAGTACAGCATGGACCGGAACTTCTTTGATCCGGGATCCAAACAGCCGATCAGCAACTTCCTGAACGGTGGCGGAGTCAGCCATCTGGATTCCACCTGCTTTTCCCCTGCCTCCAACATCAACCTGTGCCTTAACAACGACCAGTTCTCCGATCTGTGCAGCACCGGTTCGTGCATCATCACCAGCTCGGATGAGGATCCCTTTGGGAACCGGGATTCCTGATTCTTTCAGAATCTCTTTTGCTTCATATTCCAGTAACTTCATCCGGTTTCTCCTTACTGATCAGTTGAGGCCAGTGTAAACCCTAAACGCATTGCATTCAGGTTCAATTCCTCAGTACCTTTCGGAACACTTGCCAGGATAGCCTTTTCAAGTGCCTGTTTGGAGACAACACCTGTTGCTTCAGTCAGACTGCCAAGCATGATTATATTGGCAACAATATCACGGCCAAGTTTTTCCTTCGCTACCTTTGTTGCCGGGATCTCGATGCACCTACATAAGGGCCGATCATGTACAAGGCTTGAGTCGATCAACATCGTTGCATCCTCAGAAGCACCTTTGCCATACTTCTCAAATCCTTCCTGGCTCATGATGACAAAGAGGCTCGGGACCTTCACCTTTGGGAAGAGGATCGGCTCATCGTCGATGACCACCTGGCTCATGGATGCCCCACCTCTGGCTTCAGGACCATAAACCTGGGTCTGAACCGCATAACGGTTATCATAAAGTGCTGCCGCCCTGCCTAGGATAACCGCACTCAGGATGATACCCTGCCCACCAAACCCGGAAAACCTGACCTCATGCCTCATGAGGAACCCCCATGGCAGGCCGGCTCCTGCGGACAAACTCACCGACCAGAAACTTATCCGTGGAGAGTTCATTGCCACGATTGGCCTTGTCCCATTGTTCTTTCAGAATGGCATTGTCACGCAGGTATGTTATGAAATCTCCTGGTTGCCGGTATTTATTTCGGCGTCCATATGAGGTAGGACACTGACATCTCACCTCAATAAAGGAGAAGCCCGGTGT
>QKDV01000032.1 GCA_003251955.1 Methanospirillum hungatei | reverse complement strand
TGGCATAGGCCTTGCAATTTTCCAGAATTACCTCTTCTGGTCTGGGTGTGCAGAATATGCAGGGTTTAATTGTCATAATCTATATCCAGTCTCATGGCAGCCATCACGCTCTCTGTTTTTATTATATCAGTATTTCTGATAGCATGAATGAATTGATTCAGCCAGTATAACACATAGATACAACCCTGTTAGTGCTTATAAACAAACAAGAGTTGAACCCACTTCTGTACTCCGGGTTCGTTTGTTCTATCTTTTTTACTCGTGTTGCCCATGTACTATTCGCATTGGTATCTTGAAAATCAGAACTCACAGCAAAATCCATCTATGAATCAGACAGATACAACTCTCAAGCGAAGATTATCTGTTCTTCTCTTCGTTATTATTCTCATCTCAACCGCATCGGTGGGCATTGGTGTAGGAATCTACTCGTACAAGCAGAATCTTGACCTGATAGACAGCACTATCACGAGTGTTCAGCAGGAGATTCAGGACCGGACTGAAGCGTTCTTCCTCATTCTTGCAGGTGCTGAGCCTTTTATCGACTCTGAAATGAGCGTAGGACTGCCTGTTATCTCAAAGGAGATCAATGCACTCAACAAGCCTGTATCTCAACTCACTGCCGATGACCTGAAACCGATTTCAGAACGGAATAATGTGGATGACATCTACCTGATCAATAGTTCAGGTGTGATATTCTCCACAACATATCCCGAGGATCAGGGTTTTGATCTAAAGACTGTCGGTCTTGAATTATTCCTGAAAAACCTCATGAACTCCGGGAATACATCGATGGATCGGGCAGCTGTCAATGCACTAAACGGAGAAGTTACCAAGTATGCATATTACAGCCAGCCGGGAAGCGATTACATCATCGAGACTTCAGTTCAACTCAGGAAGGCACTAGCCAGAACCCAGTCCCCGGAATTTACCTCGTTCCTGATGGATGAGTTTCTGCCAAAAATTAAGGATGAGAATCCCTTTGTGCTCGATGTGGACCTCTTCTCATCCAATACTCTGAGCCAGTATTCCCTCATTTATGAGGGTAGAAAGATGGATCCTGAGATCTATAGACAAGTCTATGATAAGGGAGAGGTCAGGATCCTCTCTGGAAATAATCTGACAGTTTATACACATTTCAGACCGAAAGAAAAAAAAGCAGATTATACTGGGAATCTGACAAGCAAGGTTGTTTATGACACAAGTATGCCCGGGAGGGTGTTATTTGAAACAGCCTGGCATACTCTTGCTATACTGATCTTGGTAACACTCATTGCATTTCTTGTGTCTGGGAGATTTTTTGATCGCCTGATAGTTAACCGTCTTCGAACCATTGTCACAGGTCTGCATCGGATCGGTGAGGGGGATTACTCCGGGAAAATCGTTGATTCAGGCAATGATGAATTCTCCCAGATTGCCAATGAGATCAACCGGATGTGTCAACTGCTCCTTGCCCGTGAAGAAGAACTGAAAAGATTGAACAGGGATCAGGAGGAGGTTGTCAGGATCAGAACTGATGAGTTACAGCAGGTGAATGATGCTTTTGAGCAGGCAAATATTAAACTGAAGATGCTGACAGCAATAACCCGGAAAGATATCATCAGCCAGACTACACGGCTTTCCGAGCTGCTGACTCTCACTGGAAACAAGGCTGGTACGGATGTAGCAGATCAAATCAGAGAGTCACAATCAATAGTTGATATCATTCGCAGCCAGATCGAGTTTACACGTGTCTACGATGATATCGGATCTCATCCTCCATTATGGCATAATATCCTTGAAACAACAGAGCAGGCAGTTCGTGATTTTACAAAAAGCGGTCTTATTTTCAAATTTGATCTTGATGATTTTTACGTTCTGGCTGATCCACTCTTTGTAAAGGTGTTTTACATCTTTATTGAGAATACCATACGTCATGGAAAAGGTGCAAAATCTATCCGACTTTCATCAGAAATGATGGGAAGCGATCTAATTCTTGTGTATGAGGATGATGGAGTTGGAATTAGTGATGACCAGAAGTCTGGAATATTCACAGAAGGGTTTGAGAAAAATTCAGGTTTCGGTTTGTTCATTGCAAGGGAGATCCTGGCCATAACTCACCTTGCAGTCAGGGAGATTGGGGTTCCAGGAAAGGGTGTACGATTTGAAATTCGTGTGAATGAAGGTTTTTGGAAGCGTAATTCCAAAAATGAATAAACTTCATAATTTTGATTATTCTCTCCATTCAGCAAATATACTCCGGTAATCTCCCCTTTAAAAATTACTTTTTTGTTCACACTGATAATTTATATCCAATATAAGAACAATTTCCAGTATGCGTGAAACTGTTCTGGTTCTTCTGATTATTTTTATGGTCCTGCTCTCCGGGTGTATCTCCACCAGGCCACAGAATCCTGAAAACATGATTGGATCCCAGATTTCAAAGAACGGAACCGGTTTGGGAACTTCTGATGAGGGCCGCTATAGTAAAGGATTGTCAGGGATTAACCAGACAAGCGACCTTCTCGGGGCCAATGAGACACCTCCGTTGACCTACCTGGCTACAGAACACGACATAATTCTCGATTCAAATAATACCTGGTCTTACTTCAACAAGGGCCGGCTTTTTTATGATCAGGGCGAGTATCTCAAAGCTTTTGGGTTTTTTAAAGAATCAATCCGCTATGATGAAACAAACGCCAATGCATATTACTTTGCAGGAAGTTCACTGGTTGAGTCAGGAAAGTACACGGATGCTCTCTCATATCTTGTCAATGCAACAGATCTTGATCCCGGAAATGCTGGAGCATGGTTTGAGACCGGAAGAGCATACCAGGGAATTGGCAAAAAAGAGGAGGCAATCCGATCCTTTGACCGTGCTGTCTCACTTGATCCGTCAAATTGGTGGACAAGATACACCTATGGCCGTCTTCTCAATCAGGAAGGTAGGTACCAGGATGCATATCTCCAGTTAAACGAGAGTATCAGACTTGATCCCTGTCGGTCAGGAAGTTATTATGAGATGAGTATCAGCCTTTCAAATCTGGGCGATCTCAACAATGCACTTGCTGCAATAAACAAAGCACTTGAAAGAGAAGCCACCAACCAGACGTACCGGAATCAATTCCTTAAAATACAGCAGCAACTGGCTCCTGAAACATGGGATCAGAAGATCCAGAGTTCATATATCAAACAAAACTCTACAAATTCAACTCCATGGCTGAACCTTGGAATGATCTCATACCACAGTGGGGCATATAATGATGCAATCAGGTATCTTGATCAGGCTGTCCTGCTGGATCCCCTTTCTGTACAGGCATGGTACTACCGTGGTTCGTCACTTTATGAACTAGGCAGATATCAGGAAGCAGTCTGCTCTTTTGATAAGGTTATTCTCCTGGATCCCGGGAATGCATGGGCATATTATTATCGGGGAGATATCCTCCAGAAACTAGGCCAGTGTCATTATGCCTCGCCATATCTTTCTAAGGCAATACAACTTGATCCCTCTATTTCATGGGCATATTATGTGAAAGGTACCTGCTTACTTAATCAGAGCCGATATCAAATCGCAGCAGAAAATTTTGATCAGTCGTTGAAAGAATACCCCTGTAATCAATGGGCGTGGTTCTTTGGTGGTCAGAGTTACTATCATCTCAATGAGTATCAGAAGGCACGTGAGTATTTTATCAAAGCCCTGACTTTTGATCCCACAAACACCGACTTCAGGCAGTGGAAGGCAGCTGCCTCTGCAGAAGGTGGTTACCCGGATGAAGCGATATACCTCTATAACCTTAGCAACCCTGTGATTTCACCTGCAGGGTGCAATGTAACCTGCA
>QKDV01000091.1 GCA_003251955.1 Methanospirillum hungatei | reverse complement strand
AGAAACCTTTTATTCTTTTTGTCGGAGCAATAGAGCCAAAAAAGAATATTGCTTCAATAATTAAAGCATTTAAGATAGTTAAGCAAAAAATATCAGATGTTGAACTAGTCATTGCAGGAAAAAAATCCTGGAAATATCAGGATATTTTTCGTTTGATAGATTCCTTACATTTAAATGAAACAATCCATTTCCTTCATTTCATTCCCTATGAAGACCTACCTGTCCTTTATAGTGCCGCGAGTGTGTTTGTGTTCCCCTCAAATTACGAAGGATTCGGTCTTCCTCCACTGGAGGCTATGAAGTGTGGAACCCCAGTAATCGTATCAAACAGATCATCACTCCCTGAAATTGTAGGATCTGAAGGAGTAATGGTGGAGCCAGAAGATTATAGAGATCTAGCAACGAAGATACTAACCATATTAGGTGATGAGTCAATAAGGGAAGATCAGATCAATTACAACCTTGCTCGTTCAAAAAAGTTCACTTGGGAGCAATGTGCAGAAGCAACAATTGAGGCATATCATACAATACTGAAATAATTGGCATATCAAAAATTACTGTACTAAAAACATATGTCTTTCATGTGTGATCCAGAATGACACTAAAAACAAATTCAAAAGTATTAGTCACCGGTGGTGCCGGCTTTCTCGGCCAGAATGTTGTGAGTGAACTCGAAAAAAGAGGGATCCCTAGAACAAACATCATAATACCAAGAAGTAAAACCACAGATCTAAGAATTCAGGAAAATTGTACGAAAATAGTACAAGGAATAGATATCGTCATCCATCTCGCCGCAAAAGTCGGTGGCATAGGTTATAACCAGGCCCACCCTGCAGAACTATTCTACGATAACTTGATGATGGGGGTCCAATTGATGGAGGCTTCCCGAATCGCAGGAGTTAAAAAATTCATAGGAGTAGGAACTGTTTGTGCATATCCTAAATTTACCCCGGTCCCTTTTAAAGAAGAAAATATTTGGGAAGGTTATCCAGAGGAGACGAATGCACCTTATGGTCTTGCAAAGAAGATGATGCTTGTCCAAGGACAGGCATACCGTGCACAATATGGGTTTAACGCAATATACCTTCTCCCGGTTAATCTCTATGGACCAGGTGATAATTTTAACCCGGATAGTTCTCATGTTATTCCAGCATTAATTAAAAATTTTGTTGATGCTGTTCAAGATGGGAAAGATGAAGTGATTGTATGGGGAACTGGATCTGCTTCACGTGAATTTCTCTATGTAAAAGATGCAGCTCGTGCAATAGTTATGGCGACTGACCAATACGATGGGTCAGAGCCAGTAAACATTGGAGCAAGCCGAGAAATATCAATTAAAGATTTAGTAGAAATAATCAGTAAAGAAACAGGATACACCGGGAAAATCACATGGGATACATCAAAACCAGACGGACAACCACGGAGATGTCTTGATACATCAAAGGCAAAACAATGGTTTGGATTTGAGGCAGAAACACCTTTTGAGATTGGACTAAAAGAAACAATTAAGTGGTATATCCAGTCACAAAAAGAATAACCCGATCCCTTTTCTAGTAATAACTGAAACTAATTAGTGATAATGTCCCATAAAACCGCATTCATCACCGGAATTACCGGCCAGGACGGCTCTTATCTGGCAGAACTTCTCCTTTCCAAGGATTATGAAGTTCATGGGCTAGTCCGACGTGCCTCGACCTTCAATACACAACGTATCGATCATATCTATGTCGATGCTCATGACCCAAATGCAAAAATCTTTTTCCATTATGGGGATCTCTCCGATTCGGAGATGATCTCAAATGTTCTATACAATATTAAACCTGATGAGATCTATCATCTCGGAGCCCAAAGCCATGTCCGAGTGAGTTTTGATACCCCCGAATATACTGGTAATGTTACGGCTCTTGGAACAACCCGTATTCTTGAAGCTATCAGGAGAAGTAATCCGGAGGTGAAATTTTACCAGGCATCTTCAAGTGAAATGTTTGGCCACACCGATCCACCACAGAATGAAGAGTCATGTTTCTGGCCACGCAGCCCGTACGCATGTGCCAAGTTATATGCTTACTGGATGACCCGAAATTATCGTGACGGATACAATATGTTTGCCTGCAATGGAATTCTGTTTAATCATGAGTCTCCACGTCGGGGAGAGATATTTGTTACAAGAAAAATAACAAGGGGCATAGCAGCAATTCTTGCAGGCAAGGAGAAATTCCTATACCTGGGTAACCTGGACGCAAAACGTGACTGGGGATTTACCCCTGAATATGTAGAATGCATGTGGCGGATTCTACAGCAGGATAAACCTGATGACTATGTTATCGGAACCGGAGAGACCCATACAGTGCAGGAATTTGTTAATGCAGCATTCTCATATGCCGGGCTTGATGTTGAAAAACATGTAAAAATTGACCCCAAATATTTCAGGCCCACAGAAGTCGAAGCACTCCTGGCAGATCCTTCCCGTGCAGAAAAGAAATTAGATTGGAAAGCCAGAATTAAGTTCCTTGATCTGGTAAAAATTATGGTCGATGCAGACCTCAAAGCTGCAGGCCTTAAACCAGTCGGAGAAGGATATGATATTCTAGCTAAACAATTCCCAAGCCGCTGGTGGATGAAAGACTAAGTCATCCACCAATGATATGTCTCTTGTAATCCCTGATTAAGTAAATAATCGGGATGATATCCCAATTCTTTTTGAACTTTTGATATATCTGCACAGGAGTGCCGTACTTCTCCATCACGGGCCTCATGATGAATTATCTCTATATCCCTCTCGCTAAGGGCCACAATATTTGATGCCAGTTGATTAATTGATGACGAGATACCAGTTCCTATATTAAAAACTCCATTTGCCTCTGTATCCATAGAAAGGAGCAGTGCCTGCACAACATCAAGTACATAGACAAAATCTCGAGTCTGTTCACCATCACCAAAAATCACAATATCCTTATTATTATGGACTGCATCCAGAAATTTTGAGATTACACCAGAGTAGGGAGAGGATGGATCCTGATTTGGCCCATAAACATTAAAAAATCGAAGACAGATTGAATTAATTCCATAGAGAGATGTGTAAACTGAAGAGTATAACTCAGATAGGCTTTTTCCAACCGCATAAGGAGAAAGAGGTACTATAGGAAATTCTTCTTTATGCGGTGGAAGATATGAGTTACCATAGAGAGCAGCAGATGATGCCAGGACGATTTTTCTGACATTTTTTTCCCTTGCTGCTTCCAGTACTGTGAATACGCCATCAATATTAACCTGATGATTTAACCGGGGATCATCGATTGATCGCTGAACAGATACTAATGCTGCAAGATGAAAAATACCATCAACCCTAGAGCAGATTGATTTTAGTATAGTTTCATTAAGAATAGAATCTTTAAAAAATTCCAAATTCTGATTCTGCACAATATCTTGAATATTTTTCATATTTCCAGAATCCAAAGAGTCCAGGATTATTACGTGATCTCCTCGGGCAAGTAATGCACGAGAGAGATGGGAGCCAATAAACCCGGCTCCACCGGTCACTAAATATCTTCTTTTCATAATCGATCAAAAAATTCAATGCAATATGGCTTATTGCCTTGTCCCTTCATCCAATGATTATTCGAGTTTTTATAAGGCATGATCATACTCTAACAATCAGTATCTATTGACCATATTCTAATAAGAATACTCATCCAATCTACCATTGATCTCAATGATAAACCACATAATGAGATACATAACAATAGCAATACCCACAAACAAATTCTAAATCAGCGCTCAAATTAATCTAACAAAAATGCAATGGCGTAACACCAAATTCAATCGCCATTTTTTTACATAGCATCGATCATCCACACACCACAATATATATTTAAATATGTCGCAAATAAATCGCAAAAATTTGCATTTGCATAAAAAGTTTATTTGAGAATCAAAACACAAACCTTTTATTAACAGATTTCCACTTATTTTCAGTCCCTTTGGGGACATGTACGAGTGATTTCAGCCACACAGTGATGTCGCCTTGCCCAGTATTCAGTGAACAAATCGTACAGGTTTGAAAGGAACATCGGAGGAACCATATGGCAAAATTTTCCGACACAATTGATCTCTATGACGATCAGGGCAAACTGCTGAAAAGCGGTGTAGCCCTCGAAAAGATCAGCCCGCTCGTAAACCCGGGTATCAAAAAGCTTGTTGACCTGACCAAGAGAACGGTTGCAGTCAACCTTAGCGGTGCTCAAGATGCCCTTAAAACCGGAAAGATCGGAAAGGGTAACACCATCAACGGACGTCAGATGAACCTTGACATCGTCGGCAACGCCGGTGCAATCAAGGAAAAGATCTTCAAGATGATTCAGGTTGAAGAAGGCGATGACACCGAGATTAAGGAATTCAATGGTGGCAAACTTCTGCTCGTCACTGTTCCAAGCGCCCGGATTCAGGCCGCAGCAACCTACGATGCAGCAATTACATCAGTTGCAGCAGCAGCAACCTATGCAACCATCGACCAGTTTAATGTAGACATGTTCGATGGTTCAATGGTAAAGGCAGCCTACTGGGGAACCTACCCACAGACCATGGATATGGTCGGCAGTAACTGTGCATCTATCCTTTCCATTCCCCAGAACAACGAAGGTCTCGGATATGCACTCCGTAATATCCCAGCAAACCACGCTGTGATGATGACCGGCAAGAATGCAATGCAGGGAGCAGCACTCTCAGCAGTCTTCGAGCATGCAGGAGAGTTTGAGATGGGAGCAGCAATCGGCCCATTCGAGCGTGCACAGCTTCTTCTCCTCGCATACCAGGGCCTGAATGCAAACAACCTTGTATACGACCTTGTCAAGAAGAACGGCGCATCAGGTACCGTCGGTACTGTCGTCCAGTCCCTTGTTGAGAAGGCACTCGAAGACAAGGTAATCACCCCAGGAAAGAAGGGATCCTCTGGATACACATTCTATGAGACCAAGGACCCAAGACTCTGGAACGCATATACTGCAGCTGGAACCCTCGCAGCAACCATGGTAAACTGTGGTGCAGGACGGTTCGCACAGGCAGTATCATCAACTCTCCTGTACTTCAACGACCTTCTCGAACACGAGACCGGTCTGCCAGGTTGTGACTACGGCCGAACAATGGGAGTAGCAGTTGGATTCTCGTTCTTCAGCCACTCAATCTATGGTGGCGGTGGCCCGGGAACCTTCAACGGAAACCACGTCGTTACCAGGCACGCAGCCGGTGTTGGTATGCCATGTATCGTGGCAGCCTGTGCACTTGATGCAGGAACCCAGATGTTCTCACCAGAGGCTACCTCCAAGATCTACGGAGAGACCTTTGGTAAGATTCCAGAGTTCAACACTCCAATCCAGCACATTGCTAACGGAGTGTAAACGTAATACAGGATTGCATAATGACAGAGGCTGAATTCCCGCAGTGTCGGATTGTCACCGAACGCCTTTTAAAACCTGAAACAGTGGAGAAGATCCTTAACAAGCTGGTGGCAATAGAGGGTATCCGCCGGATCGTCATAAACGGACCCAGTATTCCTCAGCTCGTCCCCTATGGCCCCGCAAGGGGTCTTCCAAACCCCCACTCAGGACGTGTCCGGATTGTGGTGGGTGGAACCGATGTGGACCTGCGGGTGCAGGTTGGAACCATCCTTCTCGAACTTGAGACCCGGGATATCGTCCCCCGGATCGACGAAGCGTGCAGGGAGGTCTTCACGAACTTTACTTTCGGACTCAAAGAAGGAAAGTTTATGAGATCCACGCCGACTCAGACCGATTATGCAAAATACGGTCCCGGGGCAGATGAGATGATGATCGGGATCGTAGACCCAAAGAATAAGACCGGACCCACCCTTATTCAGGGAACCAAATAATGCCAATAGGACGTGTCACTCAGATAGTAGACTGCCGGGAGAGCGCCGGCATGGGCAAAGGAGGAGCTCTTGCCCAGAGGGGAACAATATCAGAGTGCCGGTATCCCGATGTGATTATTGTCGGGATGTCTCCCGGTAGAAGACACGTCACAAAACCAGTATGTGACATAACATCAGCTCTCAGGGCACAAGGGGTTGAATATAGCATCAGTACGATGATCCTCAATGCCGGAAGCGGCATTCCCCCTGATGCTCCTAAGAGTGCCGGTCATGTACTGGGTGCATATTTTGGTCTGAACGAGAAGGAGATTTCCCAGATAAACCGTCACAAAGTGGCGGTACTGCACCATGGAAATGTCAGATCACACGTGGTCGCAAAAGTAAGATCAATTCTGAAAGATTGCGACATTCCGGCCGTTGTGGTCTGTCAGGTCCCAATCGATTATGAGGACTTCGCACGTGAAGGAATAAAAACGGCGTATGTAATGCCACCCGAACACCATATCCAGACCAAAGGGACGGTTATGGAGATTGTAAGTGGTATAACACGAGGACAGACGCCATCACGCGAGAAGATCGCAGATGTCATTCATGCAGTAATGAGATTGATGAAATCATCTGATTTGGAGAGATAAAACAATGGCATATACACCACAGTATGGTCCAGGTAAGTCTATTGTAGCCGAGAACCGGCGCAAGCAGATGAACCCCGGCGTAAAGCTTGAGAAGATCCGTGACGTCACGGATGAGGAGATCGTCCTCATCATGGGACACCGTGCACCAGGTCAGGCATACCCGACCGCTCACCCACCACTCGCAGAGCAGGGAGAGCCGGACTGTCCAATCCGCAAGATTGTCAGCCCAACCGAAGGAGCAAAGGCAGGAGACCGTGTCAGGTACATCCAGTTCGCTGACTCCATGTTCAATGCACCATCACAGCCATACCAGAGAACCTACGTTGAGATGTACCGCTACCGTGGTATCGACCCAGGAACCCTGTCCGGCCGTCAGATCGTCGAATCACGCGAGCGTGACCTCGAAAAGATCGCATCCGACCTGATTAACACCAACCTCTTCGACCCGGCACGTGTCGGTATTCGTGGAGCAACCGTGCACGGTCACTCACTCCGTCTCGCAGAAGATGGAATGCAGTTCGACATGCTGCAGCGGTGTGTCCTCGACGGAGGAGTCGTCAAGTACGTAAAGGACCAGATTGGTGTTCCACTCGACAAGAAAGTTCCAGTCGGCAAGCCAATGGACGAAGCCTGGCTCAAGGCAAACACCACAATGTTCCACTCACTCGTCGGAACTGCATTCCGCGATGACCCGGAATACGTCGAATACGTTCAGACCATTCACTCCAAGAGGACAAAGTACGGCTTCATGCCGGTTGAGTAAGGAGGCATCACAATATGGCAAAAATTGAGAGAGCACAGAAACTTTTCCTCAAGGCTCTGAAAGAGAAATTTGAGGGAGACGTCCAGGATACCAAGACCAGCTTCTACAACTTTGATGGTGTAAACCAGTCCCCAAGAAAACGCGAGTTCATGGCAGCCTCCAAGAAGGTTGAACTCCGCCGTGGTATCTCCATGTACGACCCCAACCGCTGCCACCTCGGTGGTCTGCCAATGGGTCAGCGCCAGCTCATGACCTACGAAGTTTCCGGAACCGGAACATTCGTAGAGGGTGACGATCTTCACTTCGTCAACAACCCAGCAATGCAGCAGATGTGGGATGATATCCGCCGGACTATCATCGTCTCAATGGATCTCGCCCACAACACCCTGCAGAAGCGTCTCGGCAAGGAAATCACCCCAGAAACCATCAACGAGTACCTCCACATCCTCAACCACGCAATGCCAGGTGCAGCAGTGGTTCAGGAACACATGGTCGAGACCCACCCCAGTGTCGTCGACGACTGTTACTGTAAGGTCTTCACTGGTGACGCCGAACTTTCAGACCAGCTCGAGAAGCAGTTCGTCCTTGATATCGACAAGCTCTTCCCGGCAAAGCAGGCAGAACAACTCAGGGAAGCAGTCGGCAAGTCACTCTGGCAGGCAATCCACATCCCAACCATCGTATCCCGTACTTGTGATGGTGGAACCACCAGCCGCTGGTCTGCAATGCAGATCGGTATGTCCTTCATTACTGCATACCGTATGTGCGCCGGTGAAGCAGCAGTCGCTGACCTTTCATACGCCGCCAAGCACGCCGGTGTTATCCAGATGGGTAGCCACCTGCCAGCACGTCGTGCCCGTGGTCCAAACGAGCCCGGTGGTATCCTCTTCGGTCACTTCGGTGATATGATCCAGGCAAACCGGAAGTATCCAAACGACCCAGCCAAGGCATCCCTTGAGGTCGTCGGTGCAGGAACCATGCTCTTTGACCAGATCTGGCTCGGATCCTACATGTCCGGTGGTGTAGGATTCACTCAGTATGCAACCGCAGCATACACCGACAACATCCTCGATGAGTTCACCTACTACGGTATGGACTACCTCAAGGACAAGTACAAGATCGACTACAAGGCAGTCGACCCAGCACAGAAGGTCAAGCCAACCCAGGATATCGTCAACGACATTGCAACCGAGGTCACCCTCAATGCAATGGAGCAGTACGAGCAGTTCCCAACCATGATGGAAGACCACTTCGGTGGTTCACAGCGTGCCGGAGTTATGGCAGCAGCATCAGGTCTCTCAACTGCAATCGCAACTGCAAACTCCAACGCTGGTCTGAACGGATGGTACCTGTCCATGCTCATGCACAAGGAAGGCTGGTCACGTCTCGGATTCTTCGGATACGATCTGCAGGACCAGTGCGGTTCCGCAAACTCACTCTCAGTCAGGCCAGACGAAGGCTGTATTGGAGAGTTCCGTGGACCAAACTACCCGAACTACGCAATGAACGTAGGTCACCAGGGAGAATACGCAGCAATCGTGGCATCCTCACACTACACTAGGAACGACGGTTTCTGTATCTCACCACTGATCAAGATCACCTTCGCAGACCCATCCCTGGTCTTCGACTTCAGCGAACCACGCAAGGAGTTCGCAAAGGGTGCAATCCGCGAGTTCGTTCCGGCCGGAGAGAGATCTCTCCTCATGCCAGCCCGTTAAAACCGGGTACATTCTTCTTTTCTTTTTTTGTCAGTATCTCTTTGTATTCTCCACACCTATTGTACATAAGAGTTTGAATTAGGTGGGAACGTGAAAATCTGTGTTTTTTCTCCAGGTATCTACACATATGGCGCAATGGTTATCGGGGGAATAATCAGGGAAGCCGGATATGAGGTTGCAATAACAAAGAATATCGCTGAAATAGCGGGAAATTTCATATTCATCAGCCTGTATTCCACACAGCAATTGCTCTCTCCAGGGATCAAGACGGTGATCAGGAATCTGAAAGACTCAGGGAGTACTGTAATTATTGGAGGGGCCGTCTCTGCAGATCCAGAGATGGTTCTTGGAGAACTTGAGCCTGATCTTGTTGTTACTGGAGAAGGAGAAGTAACGGTTCTGAAAATCCTACACGGAGATGAATGGGATTCAATACCCAACTGTGTATATCGCGATGATGATAAAATAGTCAAAACCAAAAAGGAACGGGTTGCTGAAATATCAAGGCCGCTTCCTCTGATTCCAGATGATATCGGCAATCAGAACATTAGAGGAGCACAAACCTACATCGAAACACACAGGGGATGCTTTGGGAGATGCAGTTTTTGCCAGGTCCCTCTGATATTTGGAAGAAGGATCAGAAGCAGAAAACTGGAGGAAATCCTACAGGAAGCAGAACTTTTTCACCAGAAAGGTGTACGGAGAGTGGCACTTATTGGCGGGACCGGGAGCCTCTATCTCTCAAAAGGAGAAGTGCTGAATGAGGATGCATTCATCGGTCTTATAAAAGGTCTTTCTGAAATTTTTGGACAGAAAAATGTTTCATGTCCAGATATCAGGGCAGACTGTATCACAGATAAGATCCTTGATGCAGTCAGAAACTACTCGGTAGGATGGATTTTTTTTGGGATCGAATCCGGAAGTCCACGTGTACTCGACCTGATGCAAAAGGGAATCTACCCGGATAGTATCAGACAGGCAGTTGAGAGATGCCGGGAACATGGTGTCCGTGTTGCCGGGAGTTTTATTACCGGGTATCCGGGTGAAACATGGGAAGATCATGAGTTGACCAAAGATCTGATCGAAGAAATTGCTCCTGATGATCTCTTCATCTCTTCTGCTGAACCTATCCCGTCAACTCCTCTGGCCGACCTGGTTCTCAAGACACCTGACTCTGATAACCCAGCATTTATCCCTCATGTAGGGGAATACAAACCTCTGCACCTGACCGAGGCAGAAGCAAGAGCGTTTGATATGATGCTCCATGCTGATAACTGCAGGATGATCCCCAGATTAACAACTGAGGAACTATATCAGACATACCTTAAAGAAGCACGAACCCAGGGCGAAGATATCAGGCGGGCAACACATCTGCTCCAAAAGTATCATCACTAAACACCCCGGATAGACCCTTCTGTAAGAGAGAAAGCCAAATGTATCGATATCAACATCTCTTTTTTCACACAGACACCGGAACGCTGATGGATGAGTGAAATATTAACCCAATAATTGCTCAATAGCAGTACTTACGAAAGGGAGGAATAAACCTGGAAGACCATACCAGGACTATCCCTTCAATATTGAAAGGTTTGTAAGGAACACTCGGTGCATTGGATTCTATCCAATGCCTGTTATTTTACCCGCTCAAATGTGAGCTGTTAGTCATGCTCAGCACATTGGTGCTGATGTTCTGAACAGATACTGCCGCTGCTGACTAAGCGACCAGAAATGTAATCCTGTGCTGCCACATCAACAGGCCCGGAGATACCAACAATAACCTCGATCCCATTCTCATGAAAGAGTTCGACGGCCCGGTGCCCCATTCCTCCTGCAATGATCAGGTTAACCCCATGCGATGCAAGGAATGGTGGTAGTTTTCCGGGTTCATGAGCAGGGCTATCCAGGGATTCAGTGTAACTAATTACTGAATCGTCTGTATCGTAGATAGCATATGCTTCACAATGACCGAAGTGGGCTGACACATTGGTGCCATCCTTGGCGATAGCAATCCTCAATCTATTCTCCTCCTGAAAAACGATACTTCATACGATATTGCTTTATTCTTCCATAACCCCGGCCTCTAGCGTACCATGTACGCCGGGTATTCTGTTCATTTTCATCTCTCTGTTCTGTTATTACAGACTCATTTTCTAATGCAGCATGAAAACCGGCCTGGAAACACCGGCCATGCCGCCATCCAACTGGACCGGTACCATTCGGACCTGTCCCATCTCTTGCAGGCATCTTAAATCACCCGGTGCAATGCACCACTATTACACATATGCGTCAAAATATTTAAAAGTAACTTGTGGAGTTCTGAAGAGATACCACCCCTGTATCCAGTGGATAAGAAGGTGAAATTAATGGGATTAATTTCTCTAATTATTCCTCTTTCAATTCATTTTGGATAAACTCAACCACATTCTGTATCATCCTGGTTGCAGGACTATCAGATAGGGAAAATGGAACACCAGCCCTGGTTGCCTGTACCACCATAGGATCTACAGGAATCTCACATAAGATCGGAATTGACTCTTCTTTAGCAAACACCCGTAGATCATGCGTGCCATCAGGGACAAGATCAGCACGGTTGATAACCATTACAAGCCTGCATCTCATTGACTTACATACAGTAACTAATCGCTCCAGATCATGGCGCCCTGATGAACTGGGCTCAGTTACCAGAAGTACGATGTCACAACCGGTTACCGTGGATATAAGTGGACATCCAATCCCTGGAGGTCCGTCAATGAGTACAAGGGGAATATCAGGAGATATTTCGCGTGCTTTTTTACGGATCGTATGAACCATCAGACCGGAATTACCATTTCCCGGGTTGAGTTTGCCGTCTATGAATGGACCAAACCGCGTATTCCCTGACCTGACTTCACCACAGATATAGGGAACCAGCTTGACGGCTTTTGCCAGGCAGATGAACTCGCATACACCGCATCCCTCGCAGTGGACCTGATTTACATCAACCCTTTTTTCAGAAACAGAAATGGCATTAAACCGGCAGTTATCTGCACAGACCCCGCAGAGTACACATTTTTTAGGATCGATAACAGCCCGGTTCAAGCCATAAAACGGTTCTGTCTGGATGATGTCAGGCATCATGAGTAATGCAAGATTTGATGCATCAACATCACAGTCAGCCATCACAACACTGCCTGAAAACCGGGCAGCGATCGCACCGGTAACCACAGTCTTGCCGGTCCCACCTTTACCGCTTACAACTGCAACTTGGAGCATCATGCACCTGCGAGTTTTAGCGATTCCATTGCCATTCTTGAGAAGGGTTCACGCCATACAGGGTCATCTCTGCTGATTATCCGGCCACGCCCCTGTTTTAATGCGATATCCCGGTCAAAGGGGATCTTTAATATCACAGGAATGCTCTGTTCCCTACAGAAACTCTCCACACCTGTATCCTGATTATCATTTCTGTTAATGACAACGGCGACCGGGATTTCAAACATCCGCACCACCTGATAGATTAGCATGAGATCATGGAGCCCGAACGGAGTTGGTTCTGTCACCAGAACACAGAGATCACATCCCTCAAGGGCTTCCATGGCTGCACAGGAAGTTCCCGGCGGAGCATCAAGAATTACAAGATCATCAGAAGATAACTCCTTGCGAACAGCCCGGATCATAGCAGGAGAGTGAATTGAGCCTTCACGAAGTACACCAGTAACCAGATGAAGAGAGGGATCCGGATCAGAGACCTGTATCTTTCCAATGATTTCCGGTCTCTCTGATATGGAACCAACCGGACAGACCATACTGCATCCACCACAGGAATGGCAGAGGTTTGGATACTGGAGCACCTGATCATTTAGAACAATCAGGGCACCATACCTACAGAACTCTCCACACTTTCCACAGAGAATACAGGTAGATTTTTCTATATCAGGTACAGGGAGTGTTACATCCTTCTCTGCAACCTGGGACTGGAAGAAAAGATGAAGGTTGGGTTCCTCAACATCACAGTCGGCTAATACCACACGCTGCTCTGTTGAGAGGATGAATGCCAGGTTTACAGCCACGGTAGTTTTTCCTGTCCCTCCTTTTCCACTTGCTATAACAATATGCATGAGATGATCACGATGCCTATGATGTCTGTGTCATAGCTGCAAGTTTGCCTGCTTTATACAGTTCAATTGCGGAAGAGACAGATCCTGATCCTTCCCACATGAACACCGTAATTCCTGTTGCTAGTAGGGCCGTCTCTGCATGGCCACCAATACGGGGAGCAATAAGATGTGTCACCTGGTTTTGTACAAGTAACTGAACGACCCGTGGACCAACACCTCCGCCTTCCTGTGCATAGGGGTTCGCCAGACTGGAGGTCTCACCATCTTCAGGATTTATAAGAATAATGTATGGTGCTCGTGCAAACCGGTTGTCAACCTGATCATCGAGGGTCGGGCCTGATGCTGGTATGGCTAATTTCATAGTAAATAATTACCCATATGAGTAATAATAGTATCCTCAAGTACTCACCAGACTGATTTTTCAGAATTGCCATATGAAAACATACAGATTGAACAAAACATAAAGTTAATGGTTTTATTATGATATTTTTTACAGATAGCGACATTGATCGGTTGATTGAAGATGATGTCCCGGTAGGAGACATGACTTCAATGCTACTTGGACTATCAGGAAAAAGGGGATCTATCTCGCTCATAGCCAGGAACGATATGATTGTCTGCTGTACAGAAGAGGCGGTGCGCCTCTACAAGAAAGTCGGATTGGATGTCAGGTATGCAGTACCATCCGGTACAATTCTTCAGGCCGGAGAGAAACTGATTGAAGCAGAGGGAGAAGCAAATGCCATTCATCTCATCTGGAGAACCGGAAGTGCCATGATCGAGTATGCATCAGGTATTGCTGACAGAACACGACAGATTATCGCATCAGTAACGTCAGAAAATCCAAAGGCTTCGATTGCCGGAACCAGAAAACATCCGCCTTTTGTAAAAAAATTTGCCTTAAAAGCGCTGATGACAGGCGGAGGTGTCCCCCACAGAACAGGCCTTTCAGATACCATACTCATCTTTCGTGAACATCTTTTGTTCACCGGAGGGTATGAGAATGTTCAAGGCGTGATCTCTTCGATAAAACAAAAGCAGAAAGAGCGAAAAATTGTTGTCGAGGCTCACAGCATTGAAGAGGCATTAATCATTGTGAACGCTGGTGCTGACGCCGTTCAA
>QKDV01000060.1 GCA_003251955.1 Methanospirillum hungatei | reverse complement strand
AATGATCATATCACCAGAGTCTACATTAAAGGTCATACCTTCTAGGGAGACTTCGGCAGTACCCTCTAGAACCTGAAGAACTGCATCATACGGGGCTGTATGCTCTGATAAACCTGAACCTTCGGCAAACGCGAACAATGTGATAGTCCCCTGTGGTGTATATGTGATCATACGACTCACAACACTCCCATTCTGATAACTGACCAAGTCTGTCGGTTTGAGAATTTTTCCTTTCAGGTTCTGTGACTCGTCACCCATAACGAGTAATCAGACAGGAATACTATTTGACCTCTCCTATCAGTAACCATATAGAAACAGGGATCAAGGACCAGTTTAAATTGGGCACACCACCAATAATGTTGGTACGAATGTCTGGAGATCAGAACCGTCCTCATGTCATACTTGTCTCAGAAGTGACTGTTGACGGTAAATTAACCGTTACCCGGGGTGCATCATCCAAGCTTCTGATGCAGTTCATGTCACATGAGGCCGAGGTCCTGCTCCATCGTATAAGGGCTGACTCTGATGCAATCATGGTCGGATCAAATACCATACGGATTGATAATTCATTTCTGACCGTGAGACATGTTCAGGGAAAAAACCCAATCCGGGTAATTCCATCTTCTCGTGCAGAAATTTCCACAGATGCCAATGTCCTCTCTTCAGATTCAGCAACCATTATTGCAGTAAGTAAGAAAGCCGATCAGGATAAGATTGCAGCACTAAAAGAAAAAGGGGCCATTATTGAGATCGTCGGAGAGGATAAGGTTGATCTCACTCTTCTCTTAAACCGCCTCTCATCAGCATATGGGGTAAGACAACTGATGATAGAGGGCGGCTCTACTCTGAATGGCCAGATGTTTTCACTCGGTCTTATCGATGAGATAGTGCTCATCCATCTCCCATTCATTGCAGGAGGCACCGACACACCATCACTTGTTGGGGGGCTCCCCACAAGGTCTGTTGACGATCTGATCAGACTGGAACTTAAGAAAAATTATCTTGCCGGAGAAAATCTAATAACCGAGTATCTGGTTCGCCGGAGTTAAAAAATTCAGTGAATTTGTGAATTTTTTTATATCATCCTAATCGGATCAGCCTTCATGATCTCACGAAGGAGGGTGGTTGCATACTGCCCTGGCTGAAGTGAGAACGAAAAGCTCAGCCGATCCTCACTCTTCTCAACACCAATATCAGACTTGAGCAGGATTGACCGGGGTGCACCTGAGAACCTGGTCTCCAGAAATGTTGATGCAGTCCCAAACATTTTACTGGTAATTCCTTCTTCTTCCATAAGCCAGGCCATATTCCGATCGTCGGGGCCGGTAGCATTAACTGGTTCTGACCCATGCATAAAGATCGCTATCCGGCACCTGTCCCTCTTCACCTGCATCGCCGCCATCCTGAGTGTTGCTGCAGTAACGAGGTCAGATCGTCCGTCAGGGTATACAATACGGTCGCCTTCTCCGGGATCAACAAGGCCACGTCCCTCCTCTAGACGCATGCTCAAGGCACGGTTAAAGAGCCAGGACTGTACTGCACTTACGAACATGGATCTGAGGGTTCGTGGGAAGGTATGAAACGCACCTGCAAAGTCTCCTGGATTACTGACCAAATGGTGAAGCAAAGAGCGTTCAAGAGAAAGGCGGACTGGAATCCGATGGAGGGCTTCCTTTGCATCACCGGTCTCTGCAAAGAATCTCCGACCTTCTGCAGATTCCTCACTCTCTCCTGAAGACGGGGTACTCACAAATGTCCTTACTGCATCCTCATATGACCCACGGAGAATATCAAGACCGGTCATGTGGGTAACCGGTCGCTGAACACCAAACCGCTGGTATCCAAAATAATTCGGGATTCCTCCTGATAGTCCGCCCAGGATATTCTGCGGATCTGAATCAGATTTTAGCGGTTCAAAATCGGTGAGAGATATTTTAAACTTGTTTCCCTCAAGATCACCAAGTGAGATCTGATGATCAGATGAACCAACCGGTTCGATAGTCATATCAGGGATTTTTAAATTCTGGATAACTGCAGGGTCTGCCTTATAAATTGAGATATACTGGGTAGTAACTGCCCGCTTGTCCTTTGTTCCGGCAAATCCTATTCGCTGATGACTCACTCCGAGTCGGCCAGCAATCTCCTTGATGGCACGCTGTTGATCCCAGTTCTTTTTGGTAAGCCTGCAGATGAGGTATGGCCCTGTCCCTGATGGAGCAGGATATCCAGCGATCTCCTCAACTACAAAGTCTTCAGGTTCTGCCCTGAGCCTTCCCCCTATTCCATCTATATCTGAGATGTACCAGCAGAGGCCAAGTGTGTGATCAAGTGGATACGGACTTTTAATCATAAAAGGCTAAGATTTCCCGTAATCTTATCAAGTTCTTCACTCTTTGCCGGGCCTAATCCCAAGGCAGTGATAGTGCCTGGAGGAATTTCAGTCATGCCCGCATCCTGTATAAGAGCAGCAGATATGCCGGCAACCTCCGCGATGCTCTTCAGTTCAAACAGAGTTCGTTCATCGTTTGCTTTCAGTACCACCTTCTTCTGACCTTCGTTCATCCATGCTTTCTTTGAAGAGGTATCGGCTTTTTCATAGGCTACGATGGCAGCATGACCTGCCTGTGCACACTTCTTCCCGCAACTCATCTTCACATCATTTCTAATGACGATGCACTGCTTCCACCTGAACTCAGGTTCCCTGACCATATCCTATCCCGTTAGGCTTGCCTGACAATAATGATACAGGAAGTTCAGAGGATTGATAGGTCAGGCGATCAGATATTGAGGCAGTATGAACCGGAATTATGAGGTCATTGTGGTTGGCGCAGGCCCGGCAGGCTCAGCAGCAGCAGAGTCATGTGCAAAGGCAGGCCTCAGTGTTCTGCTCATTGAAGAGCAGGCACACATAGGTATTCCGGTTCAGTGTGCAGGCCTGCTATCATGCTCAGCGTTTGAGGAGTGCAGGGTCAGTACACGATCAGTCCTGAACACCGTCTCTGGAGCAACAGTCACAACAGATAATTCATCACTCTCCTTTGATGCCGGAAAAACGAAGGCATATGTTGTGGATAGGGCCCTTCTAGATCAGGAGATGGGGTATGCAGCAGCTGATGCCGGAGCAGATCTCCAGGTCAAGACACTGGCTTATGACCTGGATCTTCAAAGACACCGGCTTAAGGTAAAAAGTCAACAGGGAAAGGAAGAGATAGGATACAAGATTTTGATAGCCACCGACGGGCCCAGGGCAACAATAGGCAGGATTGCCGGCCTTCCCCGTGCACCAGTATACCTCTCAGGGCTTCAGTGTGATCTTTCTTATGAGACAGATCAGGACAAAGTTACGATATACCCAAATGCCTCTCCGGAATTTTTCGGATGGATAATTCCGATGGGTGAAGGACGTGCCAGAGTTGGAATGTGTGGAATTACCAATGTTAAAGAAAAGTTTGAACGATTTGTATCAGCGTTTGGAACTAAACGGGTTCAGTTCGCGAGCGGAACCGTTCCTCTTGGAACCATAAGCAGGACTGTTGCAGAAGGCATCATGATAGCCGGAGATGCTGCCGCAATGGCAAAACCGACATCTGGTGGCGGAGTCTATACAGGAATTAGGGCAGCACGGCATGCTGCGGCTGTTGCCAAACTTGCATGTGAAAAAGGACGAACTGATCCCGGATTTCTTTCAGCTTATGAGAAAAGATGGCGTGGTGATATTGGGAGAGAACTGAAGATTGGTTATGCCGCATTCAGATACCGACAGCAGATCACCCAGATAGAGATGGAGAAGATCATCTCGGTCATGAGTAGTCCTGATATCAGGGATCTGATTGTCAAAAAGGGAGAC
>QKDV01000224.1 GCA_003251955.1 Methanospirillum hungatei | reverse complement strand
AACCAAGGGTGCCCTTAAAAGGCGCGACACTCTGCTTGAAGCTATCGGGTACTCAGCTGCACAGATGATAGGTGATCTGAGCCCCTCCTCTATCGTTGAGATTCTTCATAAAATTGTCATAAAGATGAGTGTCAGTGAGGCTCACTTTTTTTCCTGGCAGGCCGGGACAGGAGATCCGGTCCTTACCCATGATTATGTCTGGGTCGATGAGGCTTCAGATTTTACCGGGGATCAACTGACCTGGGAAGAGATTCTCAAGAGTCATTTCAGATCCGTTATTTTTGAGATGAACGATCCCATAGCCGGCCCTGCAGAGAAGTTTATCCCAGAGCAGAAGTTCCTTGCCGATCACAATATCAGGTCTATTGCCCTGATTCCGTTCATCTCACGAAGAGAGAACCGCGGGGTGTTGATTCTGGCAGATCGGCTCCGGGAGCGCTCCTGGCACGGTTCTGAACTTGATGCCCTTCGCATTGCTACTGACTTATTGATGGCTACACTGGTGAGGATTGATTTAGAAGAGGAGCATCGTAGAAGGGAAGAAAACTTCCAGCAATTCTTTGACCACCTCAATGACTTTGTCTTTATCCTTGATTCTAATGGCAGGATTATCACGGCAAATCTCTTTGCACAACAGGAGACCGGGATAAGGGCATCAGACATGAGAGGGATGCGTCTTTCTGGTCTGTTTACCTCACGATGGATGAACACACCCCTATCACCTGAAGGTGGCATAATTCCCGCCATGGAACGGACCGCCATCCTGCTAACGATCGAAGGGAGGGAGATTCCTGTTGAGATCAGGTACCTTTCTGGCATATGGAACGGGACACCTGCAGTCTTCTGTGTATGTAAAGATATATCTCATCTCAAGCGTTCTGAGCACAAATTTGCAACAGCCTTCCGTTCTAGTCAGGTGCTACATGCAATCTGGAACCTACGTGAAGAACGCCTGATCGATGCCAATGAGACCTTTTTTGAGACTGTCGGATATAAAAGGAAGGATATCCTGAGATCAACACACTGGACAGAATACCGGATCATCGATCCTGATCAGTTCAAGTATATCAAGGAGACTATCCTTACCAAGGGTTCTATTCGTGACTTGGAACTCTCATTGAAGACAAAAAGCGGGGAGTTAAGACATGGCTCTCTGTATGGTGCCCTTATTGAGATAGATGCCGATCCATGTATTCTCCTTTCTATTGTTGACATCACTGATCGCAAACGTGCTGAGCAGAAGGTACAGGATCTCCTGAAAGAGCTCTCTGCCTCAAATCAGGGGCTTCATGATTTTGCCCATATCGTAGCCCATGATCTCAAAGACCCACTGAGGGGTATCTATTCGCTTGTTTCATGGATTGGTGATGACTACCATGACCAGATTGGAACAGACGGGCTCCGGTATATTGGTATGATCACTGAACAGGTCGAACGGATGTACCAACTAATTGACGGTATCCTGGCCTACTCCCAGGCCGGAATAGTAAGGGAGGATCGTATCCCGGTCAGCATCAACAATGTTATTAATGAGGTTCTGGAGATTCTCTCTCCACCCCAGTCAGTTCAAATTGAGATCGGATCCGATATGCCTGTTATTACAATAGAGCGGACCAAGATTCAGCAGGTGTTTCAGAACCTCATTGGAAACTCGCTCTCACACCTGAACCGTGAAGACGGAGAGATACATATCAGTGCACGTCCTGCTTCAGATAAGAACGGTACTCCTGTAATAGAGGGTGAGGAGCGGTCTTCGGGTAGCCCGGAGTTCTGGGAGTTTGAGATAGCTGATAACGGCCCCGGGATTGATCCCTCCCTCCACGAAGCCATCTTTGAGATCTTCAGGTCGTTTCAATCTCAAGGTGCGAAGAAAAGTTCAGGGATAGGCCTCTCAATAGTGAAGCGTATTGTTGAAACGTCTGGCGGATCAATATGGGTTAATTCAGTTCCAGGTGGGGGGGCTACGTTCTGTTTTACGATCAGGAATGCAGAGGGGTTATCGCATGGTGCCGATATTAACGGCGGAAAAGCGGGAAATCAGGATACATTATATTGAAGACAATCTAATCGACCAGTATGCACTCACCAGGGAGATAAAGAAACAATCACTTCCATATCTGATAGACTTCTCTTCTTCTCTTGCTGAAGCACGTTCCCGTAGCCAGTCCTATGACCTTGTAATATGCGATTATTTCCTTTCTGATGGGACCATTCTTGATCTTCTCCCTGTGATGAATGATCTGACACCCGTTATCGTTGTGACCGGACAGGCAGACCTGAACAATGCGGTCACTGCACTAAAACTCGGGGTTAAGGATTACCTGGTGAAAGATCCGGAGCGACACTATCTCAGCCTTCTCCCAATCCAGATCGAAAACCTGCTCCGACAGCAGCAGAATGAACGTGACCGCAAAAGACTCTCATCCCTGCTATTCTCCGTCGGGGGAGCAATCCCCTTCGGTGTGTACCTGTATGAACCAGAAACTGATACGGTACTTTATGCAAACAAGGCCTTTTACTCTATCTGGGGCATTCCTGAAGATGAGATTCCGGTGTCTCTGCTAAGTCACAATGCAGTCTCCCAACATATTATCTCCATGCTTGAATCAGAAAATGACGGATTTCCCATTTTTTCCCAGGATGAACCCGGGGTTATTGGAAGATCCTGGTCTGGTGAGGTCAAAGCTAAAGGTTCAAGGGCAATCCGACACTACACCGATAGGATCCCGATGGAAACGGGAGTTCCTCCCTGTTATGTGAGCATATTTGAAGATAGTACCGAACTGAACCAGGCTAGGGATGCTGTTAGTGAGTACTCCCGGAAACTTGAACTCCTCAATGCAACCCTTGATCAAAGAGTACAGGAGAGGACAGAGCAACTTGAGGATCTGATGAAGAAACAGCGTGATCTATTCATTCACATCGGTCATGATCTCCGTACTCCTCTCACTCCCCTGGTCGCCCTTCTCCCGTTCCTTGAGCAGAACGAGACAAATGTTGAGAAAAAAAATGCTCTGGGGGTTCTTTGTGAGAGTACAATGAAGATGAGATCCCTGATTGAAGAGATTCTGCTGATGAAGAACCTTGACGGAGAAAAAGCCTCATACAATCGATGGGATGTAAAGCCCTGTGACATCAGTGAGATAGTGCATGAGATCATCAAGTCATCACTTCCTACAATCAATTCAAAGGGACTCTCTGTCAGGAATACGATCCAGCCAGGAATGTCTATCAGGATAAAACAGATTCACCTTCATCTCATCCTTGAGAAACTGATCAATAACGCACTGGAGTTTACAAACCCTGGCGGGACCATCACCCTTCATGGCGGAAAAGACAAACGTTGTACCTGGTTTTGTGTATCTGATACCGGAATTGGTCTGACTCATGAGGACTCATCCCGAATTTTTGATGACTTTTATAAGGCAGATCCCTCACGAAACAAGTTGCAATCACACGGGCTTGGTCTCTCTATTGTCAGAAAACTGGTTCTTCTTAATCACGGACATATCACGGTAAGGAGCGATGGCCTAGGTTTGGGCACAAGGTTCTGTGTCTCTCTCCCTGACTGTGTCAAGGAAAGCCCTGAGCACAAATGGGATTGTATCAATTCCCATACTTCCTGATTGAATCCGATTTAGGAACGGTATGATGACGCAGATCCCCTGAAAATCACCAGGCCTTTCTTAAATCGACTTTATTATATACTCGGTGCGAGAATTACTCATTGATGCAGGTACTGTATATTGAAGACAGTTCCCTCGATCGCATGGCATTTGAACGTGTGGTCAGGAAGAGTTACCTGCCTATCCAATACAGCTGTGCTGAAACCCTGACTGAAGGGTTGAATATGAT
>QKDV01000172.1 GCA_003251955.1 Methanospirillum hungatei | reverse complement strand
AAGTGGCAAGCCAGTCCACTATCCCCTGCTCAGGGGGTACATCTCCGGTTATGATCCCTTCCACCATATCTGCAACCTCGCCAACTGTCATATCGGTTACATCTATCTCATATATCATCTCAGGGGTATGCTCTTCCATAGCCTCAACGAGCACAACATCGAGCAGTTCAGATTCCACGTTCTCAGCGATCTTTTCATCATGATATCCCCTGGCAACCAGCCGGTCTTTCAGGATATCAGGACGGCACCTCAGAACAATAAAACGGTCAGCATGAAGCAGGTGGGTGAGATGCCCTTCGACGATTCCTTCTTGCTGGGAGAACTCATCCCGCCACCGGTCTGTGTCAATGACATGAGCCTTACGCTCTACATCTTCCTCGATTATGTACGGGCTAATGGTATCGTTTGCTCTAACGACGACATGACCCCGATGTGACAGTTCATCCGCGACAGTTGACTTCCCGGTTCCAGGAGTCCCGGTAATCGCTGTCAGCATATCTGGTTGATTCCGGCAAGGAATTGTTCGCACTCCCAGTCTTCTCCAACACAGACCCTGATGTAATGATCTTCAAGACCCGGGAATGACCGGCAGGATCTTACAATAACTCCCTTCTCTGCAAGTAATGCGGCACACGCATCACCAGTCATCGGAGTTGTGTCGATCATCACAAAGTTGGCTCCTCCAGGAAGGACTGGGAATCTGCAGGTATCACGGATTTTCTGAATCCAGGATCTCACATGCCTGATCGAACGATCAACGTACTCCTGATCAACAAGAGCACCGGTTGCTGCAGCGAGAGAGAGAGTGTTCACCGTGAATGGCGTTGCTGCCTTTTCGTACACTGACTTAAGCCATGCTGGCACAAAGGCATACCCGATACGACATCCGGCCAGACCAAAGACCTTTGACATTGTCCGCCCGATGATCAGGTTCTCATGCTTCTGCATCAGGTCCCGGTAATCCAGCTCTGAAAACTCTACATACGCGTTGTCAAGAAAGAGGATGCCATCTAGTGCATCAGCGATCCTCTCGATATCTGCACGTGATGTGAGGGTACCGGTAGGATTGTTCGGACTGCAGAGGAACGAAATTTTTGTTTCTTTCGCAGCTTTGATGAATGCATCCACATCGACCGTGAAATCATCTTTTCGCGGGATGTTGATGACCTCTGCTCCCTGGGCTTTTGCTGCAAGTCCGTAAAATGAGAATGTCGGGACCGAAACGGCAACCGCCTCGCCAGGGTTTACCAATACCCGGATACAGGTCTCAATAACACCGTCCATCCCTACCCCGGTCACAAACTCATAATCCCCATGGTATTCCCGAAGTGCCTGAATAAGACTCCCGGTTCCGCATGCATCCGGGTAACGGTGCATGGTGGCCAGAGCCTTCTGCACAGCAGCAACCGCAAGGGGGGATGGGCCGAATGGATTCTCATTACTTGCCAACCTTGCAACCCTTGAAAACCCGTAGGTTTTTGCTATCTCTTCAGGAGAGCGTGCATACACATACCCTTCCTGCTGGTAGATATCACGTACGAGCGAATTTGCTGACTGCGGCATTGATGATACCTGTTGCCCGGTCTATCTCAGCGTTTGTGATGGTCAGTGGGGGAACAAGCCGGAGGTTCCCGTGTGCTGCACAATTGACTAGCAGGCCATTGGCTGCACACTCCTTCTGTACATCAGCACAATGATCACCGATAGTGATCCCTATCATCAGTCCCTTAACCCGGGGGTTGAGATGAGCAAAGGCTGCCCTGAACCGCTCACCCTTACCTGCGACATCAGGGAGAAGTTCCTCAATAACTTCAATGGAGGCAAGGGCCGCGGCACAGGCGATTGGTCCTCCGGCAAAGGTGCTTCCATGCTCTGACTTTCCAAACTCAAGGCCTTCCCGTGCAACGATTGCACCCATAGGAAACCCACTCGCGATAGCCTTTGCAATAGTGATGATATCAGGAGTTATGCCATCCTGCTGGAATGCAAACCAGTGTCCGGTCCGACCCATTCCACTCTGGACCTCGTCCACGATGAGCAGTACGCCTTTTTCATCACAGATATCCCGGACCTGTTTAAGGTAGCCTGCCGGTGGAATGATAACTCCTCCCTCACCCTGAACAGGTTCAAGAACTACGGCTGCAGTCTCTGGTGTTATTGCTGCCTTCACTGCCTCAGCATCACCATAAGGCACGAACTTTGTGTACGGCTCAAGAGGCATGAACGGATCCCTGATTGCAGGCTTGTGGGTGCAGGCAAGGGATCCCATGGTCCGCCCGTGAAATCCACCCTCACAGGCGACAAACTCTTTCTTCCCGGTCCTAATTCTGGCAAGCTTCAGGGCTCCTTCCATTGCTTCTGCCCCGGAATTAGAGAAGAATGCCTTTGCCTTTCCAGGGAAACCGGATATTTCAACCAGTTTCTTTGCCAGAGTTCCCTGGTGAGGAACATAGTACAAATTTGAACAGTGGATCAGTTCTGCTGCCTGGTCTGTTATTGCCTTGACTACTTTTGGGTGGCAGTGACCTGTGCTACAGACCGCTATCCCTGCTACAAGGTCCAGATACTGTTTCCCGTCAGCGTCGGTTACAGTGCATCCGGATCCTTTGGTGATCATGATCTCCCTGCTGAATGCAGGCATGATATATTGTGATTCGAGTTCCCGATAATTTGATTCGAACTTCATTGTTTCATCTCATTCATATTCGATTGTTGCCGGCGGTTTGGGGGTGATATCATATACAACCCTTGAGACTGCCGGAATGGTTGAGGTAATCCGCCCCTCTATCTCTGCCAGGTCCTCCCAGGAGATCTCTATTGGGTCGGCAGTCATACCGTCGCGAGAGTTTACTGCTCTCACAGCCACGATCCAGCCATGAAGACGATTGTCCCCTTTCACCCCGGTACCAAGGCCAACAAGGGCCGCAAGACATTGCCACGGACGGTACTTCTCAACCAGAACGTCTTCGACGATCGCATTGGCCTCTCTGACAACCTCAATCGCATCACGAGTGACTGCTCCGACAACCCGGACTGACAGCCCAGGACCCGGGAATGGCATCCGGTGAGCGATCTCGCTCGGAAGACCAAGTGCCTCTGCGACCTCCCTGACCTCATCTTTGTAGAGTTCGCGAAGCGGCTCAATGACCTTGTTAAATTCTATTGAGAGGGGCATGCCACCCACGTTATGATGGCTTTTGATGCCACCCTCACTCTCTATACAATCAGGGTAGATTGTTCCCTGGAGCAGATACTTCGCACCTGTTGCCCGTGCCTCCCGCTCAAAGACCCTGATGAACTTTTCACCAATGATCTTGCGTTTCTTCTCCGGGTCAGCCTCACCAGCAAGGGCTGAAATAAATTCCTCACCGGCATCTATCACATGGACGCCCAGATGCCCGAAGATCTCCTTTATCCGTGCAGTCTCTCCTTTGCGCATCAGCCCGGTATCCACATAGATAGGGATCAGGCGCTCTCCAATAGCACGTGATGCAAGTTCTGCACAAACCGAACTGTCAACACCACCTGAAAGGGCGATTACCGCCTGCTCATTCCCAGCTTCCTCTTGTATCTTCCTTATCGCTTCAGCGATGAACTTCTCAACCTTGACCATTACTCTGCCTCCTTCTTCATCTTCAGTGCTGCTTCCACGAACCCGAGGAACGGTGGTGAGGGCCTTGTTGGGCGTGACCTGAACTCAGGATGGAACTGGGTGGCAAAGAAGAACGGATGTTCTGGAATCTCGACGATCTCCATCCGGTTCCCCCAGGTTCCGGAGAAGACAAGACCTGAAGCCTCAAAATCCGCAATATGGGAGGGTTCCACCTCGTACCTGTGACGGTGACGCTCAGTGATCTCATCGGCACCAT
>QKDV01000181.1 GCA_003251955.1 Methanospirillum hungatei | reverse complement strand
GATCCCCTGGTTCAGGCAGGAAACTACAAGGTATATCATGGATGCAGGATTCTTCCCACACCCGGAAACCCGGGAACATTGAGTGTTTACTATCAGAAAGAGTACGAACCAGGAGAACTGGATCAGGTCATCCTCAACCTCATCTCAAATGCAATAGCCGTTGAAGCAGGAAGAGGAGATTTTCAGAACGTTCTCCAGGAATATACACGTCAGTTGGCAGAAAAAACCCACGAACTTGCACTGATAAATATCGATCTTCAGGAGCGGTCAGCTCTTATCGAGAACCTGCTTGAGCGTAAGAAAGAGATGATCATCCAGATTGGTCATGATCTCAGAACACCGCTCACACCCATCATAGGGCTGCTCCCATTTCTCAGAAAAAATGAAGACCGACCTGAAAAACTGGAAATTCTTAATCACATCGAACTGGGTGCAACCCGGATAAGGTCCCTGCTCGACAAGATCCTGATCCTACAGCAGATGGGTGCCACTGTGTATGACGAGAAGATAGGAGTCACAGCCATAGACACTATAACAGAAAGGGTAATCGAAAAATACAGAGATGAGATTGAACAGAAAAAGATCTCTATCAAAATAGAGATTGTAGATTCCCTGTTCGCATTGATTCCGGATAAAAGCCTTCTTCTTGTGATCGAAGAATTGACCAGAAATGCACTCAGGTACAACAAACAGGGGGGAATAGTCAGGTTTTCAGGGTATCGCCAGGATACTAAAATCAAATTGTGTGTCAGTGACAGTGGCTCTGGTCTGGATGGAATTGATAAAGAACGCATCTTTGATTATTTTTATAAGACGGATCTCTCCAGGCATGAGATAGACACCCATGGCCTTGGTCTTCCCATTGTCAGGCATATACTTGAGAAATATCAGGGAACAATAACCGTTGAGAGCGAAGGAAAAGGAAAAGGATCGCAGTTTTGTATCTTACTTCCGGCTGTAGAAAAGGATTCGACACCCATTAGTCCTGATCCAGTTACCAGATAATTGGCCGCTCTTCCGGAGACCGGTAAAGCTTATCGTCAGGGCCTACATCCGGGAAAACATCGTAAAATTCAGGAATATTGAAGGGCGCCGCATTAACCCTGAACTTGCCCCACGGGTGCCTATCGGTTAATGCACTGGCTTTGAGATAATCAACAGTCGCAGATCCTTCCATGCTCCTTGCAAAGGAGAGAAAAACCTTCTGTGCAGGAGTGATGTTACCAGGACTTGGCTGCTGCTCATAGTCATCTCCACTGTTTTCTTTCCATGCATGGTATGCCAGGGTAAGACCTCCAAAGTCGGCAACATTCTCCCCGACTGTCAGATTCCCTCTAACAAAAGCTCCTGGAGCAGCCTCAAACGAATCGACCTGATCAATGATCAGATCTTCCAGTTCTGCAAACTTTGTTACATCAATAGGTGTCCACCAGTCACGGAGATTGCCATCCTTGTCATACTGACCTCCCTGATCATCAAAACCATGGGTCATCTCATGGCCGATCACGGTTCCTATTCCACCGTAGTTGACTGCGTCACTGGCAGTAGGGTCAAAAAACGGAGGCTGTAGCATTGCTGCAGGGAAGACAATCTCATTTCGGCCTGGTGAATAATATGCATTCGCAGTCTGGGGAGACATCAGCCAGGTGGCATTATCAACCGGATTTCCAATCTTTTCCAATCCCAGAGGACCATGAATCAGGGAGTACCGGTTTGACTCAAGAATGTTGCGGACATAAGAGTCGGTCAGGTTCAACCCGGAGTAGTCCATCCAGGTGTCCGGATATCCGATCTTCTCATCCATGGCATCAAGTTTTTCAATTGCTGCCTTCCGGGTGGTATCCTCCATCCAGGTGATGTTCATTATCCTCTTACGGAGTTCTGATCTGATTGTATGTGATATGGATCGAACCTGTTCCCGTGAGTCGGCGTCGAAATAATTTTCAACATACTTCTTTCCAACCTCGTCAGAGATTCCTGAATCAACGGTGGCAATGACCCGTTTCCATCTCGGTTCCGGGGTATCTACTCCGTCGAGGATACGTCCATAAAAGTTGAAATGCTCGTCCTCAAACCGCGTTGAGAGCAAACCTGATAGTGAATTCACAAGCCTGAATTTGAGGAACGCTTTCCAGTCGCTGAGTGGCACCATCCCGAGCATCTGATCAAGTCTGCTTATCGCGGTGATCTGATGCAGATTTACCCGGTCTGACCTTCCGGACCCGTTGATTGAAGCAAGGCTGTTCCAACTGATATTCGGGTATTGATAATTCAGATCATCCCAGGTGAGGATGTGAGTAGTATTCCTGGGATCCTGGTTTTCAACCGGGCTATACTGCGCCAAGGCGAGTTCTTCCTCAATCCTGTAAACCGCCTCTGCATCCCGGTCTGCTTCAGTCTCGCTCTCGTTCATCAGAAGAAAGACATTTCGAATATGCTGCTGGTATTCCTCTCTGATCTTTCGGCTACCGGTTGTATTACGAGTGTAATAATCCTTGTCAGGAAGCCCAAGGCCTCCCTGTTCAACCTGAGGGATGATCCATGTGGAGTTCGTGGGATCCTGGTCTGCGTAATAGATAAAAAACGGAAATATTCCTTCTTGAGTAAGGTCGACAGAGGCATTCATCAGGTCATCATGAGAGGAGATGCCATCAATCATGGCTAGTTCTCCAGCAAGAGAAGAGAGTCCCTCGCGGTTGATCACCTCTGTGTTCATACCGCTTATGTAAAATTTACCGATGAGACTCTCTTCTCCGGCAGTATACCGTCCTGCCTCAAGCTCAAACAGGGTTCGAAGTTGTTCCAGGGTTTTCTCCTCTACACCTGTAAAAGCGGTGTATGAACTCTTATTTTCAGGAACGGGATGCTCTGCAATCCAGGCATTGTTCACGTATCCAAAGAGATCATCACCGGGATTTACTCCGGTGTCTAGTGAGAATGGGCCTGATACAATGGTGGTGTTAGCATGCCCTGTCTGAACTAAACAGGAGAGAAGGATAAACTGAAGCAGTAGGATCTTTGTCATTGCCATTCTCGCAGGAGGGAAGGTTACTGATTCAAGAGTGATTAGTACAGAGAGTGGAGAGATCACTGCAGTTATATATCATACAAACTACGTGGAATATATTCGTGATTTTTATGTATCTCATCTTTCTTCATTACAAATCAGATCTCCGAACCGTTGATTCATTCGTCCCTGAACACATCAGATTCCTGCAGAAAAATTACGATCTCGGTAATTTTCTGATGTCAGGGAGGAGGATTCCCAGGACTGGAGGTATTATTGTGGCTAGAGCAGAGAGTGAAGATAATGTCTGGGAAATATTAAGAGAGGATCCCTTCTATGTCAACGGAGTGGCAGAATATGAGGTAATACCCTTCATCGCCTCAATGACCACACCAGAACTAGCATCATACCAGGAGACCATTCCCGAATAATCCGGCCTTTGTGAAAGCAGGAGCCAGCATCATACAGCAATTTCTGGATTACGACAATCATCAGACAGAAAAAAGGGTGTTTGGTATAAAATATACCGGATTTTTTTATCCAAAGAAGGGAATTGTGCTCACCGTTGCATTGGGATCTTTCTGCTGGATCTTCCCGCGTTCACATGTCTGGTTCCTGCTATCATAACAGATATCTGAACCGCAAGGCTTGAGATCAAGGTTTTTCCCCTCATACACCTTTCCTTTGCAGCATGACTGGGTACTCAGGTTGTAGCTTTTTTCACCGCAAACACCCCACTTCAGCCCATCGTAAACCTTACCATAACTACATGACTGGGTAGTAAGATTGTAACATGTATTCCCACCACAGACACCCCACTTCAGGCCGTCATATGTGTGTTTCAGGCAACAGGTCTGGTTTGAAGGATTATAGGTTCCAT
>QKDV01000257.1 GCA_003251955.1 Methanospirillum hungatei | reverse complement strand
CGTCGTGCAAGTAGATCCGGATTTACCGGGTTGAGCGTGATATACGCTCCTGCATACTCACCCCTGTTCTCAAGCAGGGTAACCGCACTCTCAAGGCGGTCATAGTTATCAAAGAATCCCGATGCTGCACCACGCTTTCCGATAGGCCTGACTTCTACAGTCTGCCATGGCGAAAAGAGCAGATTGCATGCAGAGCGAATCGGGTGTGAAATGGTGTCTGCGTCAGGAGTTTCAGTGCCATAATAATGCTCAACGCCCTGGCACTCCTGCTCTTCAGGCATGGGATTCATCTTCCGGTGACAGAAAGTAAAAAGAGTTTAAAAAATTATACTCATACCCTATCCCCGCCCGTCTTCCGCGTCCGCCAAGATTAAGAAGGATTGAGCGGGGTATTTCAGTTCTTTTCTTCTTCATGTTACATCAGTTCCGGAAACCTCCCCGTGTTCATGACTATTTCATCTCTGTTTATCACCCTCCGAGTTGAGGGATCGACACTATGATGGGTTTTCATGATCGCTGAAGAACTGTTTCCCATTCTTCCAAAGCTCTATCTCGATATATGTTCTTACCCACCTTCTGAACCAAGGATTATACTGGCTTGGTTTTAACTTTCTGGATATATTAGGAGCACCCGCTTGACATCCTCCCAAAATTAGTATTAAAAACTGTCGGTCATTTCAAGACACAGGGTTGGTGGTGCCAGGTTTGTAATTCTATGTTCTGTCATAGTGCGAAGCTTCAATAACAGCGAAGGATAAGGAAAAGAGATACCCAATGCGAAGATTCGGTGTCATACCATCAGATATCAGCCCTACTTCGCTGTATGACCGGATTGCCCTGTACTGCGGAGTCTTGGCTGTAATCATCGGCGGCATTGCCGGGTTTGGCTGGGCCCTCAATTTCAGGGTACTAACAGGTATTCGGGTTGAATACATCCCGATGTCACCCAACACCTTAATCCTCGTCATCCTTCTCGGTTTTGCCCTCATTTGTGTGGCACTCTTCCCGGCGCACACATACTCTCGCCGGGCAGTTGAGGTCATCTCCGGTTTTGGCATTCTCCTAGCAGGCCTGACCCTTATTGGAGGTATCAGCAGGTATGATCTTCAGATTGATTACCTGCTTTTCCATCCTACAGAGATGTTTGGTTCTATCCCAATAGGACGGATGTCATTGGTGACTGCAGTCTGCCTCCTCCTTCTCTGTATTGCTCTTCTTCTCCTCAAAAAGAGAACCCGCTACGCGGCATTTATTGGGACGCTGGTAACCGGTATTGGCGGGGTGGTGATCCTTGGATACTTGTATGACGCCCCATTACTCTACACGGGCCCAATCAAACCGGTAGCATTCCCTACAGCGGTGACTCTATGTTTCCTCGCAGTAGGTCTGATTGCACTCTGTGGTCCAAAAACCTGGCCTCTTTCCCAGGTGTCTGGTCCGTCTACAAGGGCCCGGCTTCTTCGAAGTATTCTGCCGGTAACAATCCTTCTTGTTCTGCTCATGAACTGGATAACCGTTCTTATTGGAGGAAGAGCGGACAGCATTATCGTTCTCTCAGCAGCACTCTGGCTCATCCTCTCGATGGGGATCATATATGTTGTTGTATCACGGATCTCCAAAACCATCGGTGATGCTCTGGACCATGCAGAAGACGAGCGAACAAGATCAAATGAACAGCTGCGTGAGAGCCAGGAGTTGCTTCTTATGGCCCAGGAGATCGGCAAAAGCGGATGCTGGGCATATAGTCCGGAATCGAGCATGATCTGGCAGTCAGCAGAAGCATCGCGGATCTATGGTTTTCCTCCTATTGCCAGGGAGTACTCCCTCCCTGATCTAAACTGCTGTATCGGAACAGTGCTGAAAGGTCCTGCCTTTGGAGAATTTATCGAAGGAAAGATCCCCAGTGATATTCTGTTTACTCTCAATCCTGTTGATGGCTCTCCATCCCGTACAATCCATGCCATAAGCAGACGGGACCTTGCCCCGGATGGACGGCTTGTCAGGGTTGTTGGTATCATCCAGGATATTACTGAACAATATGAGGTATCACGGGAAAATGAGCGCCTGATTAAAGAGTTAGGCTCCAATAATGAGGAACTTGGTTCAGCATATGAAGAACTCACGAGTGCAGAAGAAGAACTGAGATCGCAGTTCAACGCCCTTTCTCTATCTGAGGAAAGACTCCGGGAGACTACAGAATACCTTGAAAACCTCCTTTCCATTGCAAATGTCCCGATCATCGTCTGGGATTCATCCCTTCGAATAACACGAATCAACCGTGCTTTTGAGGATCTTGTCGGTAGATCAACAGCAGATCTTGTAGGAAAGGAGATAATGACACTCTTTCCTGCCGGGGCCCTGGATAGATCAGAGCGACTTATCCAGACCACTCGTGATGGTGTCAGATGGGAGACTGTTGAACTAGAGATCAGTAGGAAAGATGGCTCAATCAGAACTCTGGTCTGGAATTCTGCCACCCTTTATTCTCCTGACGGGATGACGCCCGTTGCAACCATTGCACAGGGCCGCGATATCACCGATCAGAAACGGCTTGAGTTTGAGAAAGAACGTGCCATCGAGCAGATTCAGAAGAATCTTGCCCAACTCTCTTCTCTGAATGATGAGATCAGAAATCCGTTGACATTGATTGCAATATCTGCTGATATGGCTGACACCAATGCTGAGGGTATCATCATGGATCAGGTCACGCGAATTGACAGGATGATCACTCAGGTTGACAAGCGATCGTTTGAGTCTGAAAAAATCCTTGAATATCTGCGAAAACACTCACCTTTAGCAGTTGGCAGTTCTCCTGTTCAAACGGATAGCACATCTCTAAAGAGCTACGTTCCGCTTGTCGAAGAGGTTCAGGCAGAACTCTATACCATCCTTGACAGTATTGATGCAATTGTGTACGTCGCGGATATGGAGACCTACGAGATCCTCTTCCTAAATCGGCATGCAAGGGGAATGTTGGGAGATTTTGCAGGGAAGAAATGCTATGAATACATCCAGAAGGATATGGAAGGACCGTGTCCGTTCTGTACAAACCATCTGCTTGTTGATGAGTCAGGGTCGACTGGTGTCCAGCACTGGGAGTTACAAAATAAGAAGAATGGCAGGTGGTACGACTGTCGTGACCGTGCCATACGATGGAACAATGGAAGACTGGTCAGACTTGAGATAGCCACTGATATCACAGATTTAAAAAAGGCTGAAGAAAAATTACGGGAAAGCGAGAGCATTGTCCGTAAAAAACTCGATGCCCTCCTCTCCCCTGAAGGGGGTATTGATGTCCTGAACCTTGCAGACATCATCGATGTACCAGAACTTCAGCGGATTATGAATGATTTTCACTCGCTTACCGGCATTCTTGTTGCTATCCTTGACCTTCAGGGAACAATACTTGTAGCAGCAGGCTGGCAGGATATCTGTACAAAATTCCACCGCATACACCCGGAGACCTGTAAAAATTGTATCGAGAGTGACACCGAACTCTCGCAGGGAGTTGTCCCTGGGACATACAAGATCTACCGGTGCAAGAACCATATGTGGGATATCTCAACCCCTATCATGGTAGGGGGTGTACACCTTGGAAACCTCTTCCTGGGCCAGTTCTTCTTCGATGATGAGGTTGTTGACCAGAAACTCTTCAGAGAACAGGCTCGCAGGTATGGGTTTGACACCGATACATACCTTGAGGCACTTGAAAAGGTCCCGAGGATGAGCCGTGAGAAGATCGATGCAGCAATGCAGTTTTACACGAAGTTCATCCAACTTGTCACCCAGGTAAGCTGGAGCAACATCAAACTTGCACGGATCGTACATGAACGTGACCTCCTCCTCACATCAGTCAGAGAAAGTGAAGAGAAGTACAGACAACTGATAGA
>QKDV01000005.1 GCA_003251955.1 Methanospirillum hungatei | reverse complement strand
ACAGATAATTGTAATATGTACTTTCAGTCCGCTTGATCCGCCTCTTAATAATTGTCCCATCAGAGAAGGTCAGTTCAACTTCTGCAGTATTCTTCCCTGAATTCAGGTTGATCAGATCAGTCAGGCGCTCAGCCCGAAGAGAACGTGAAGTGGACAAGGCAAGAACAAAAAGGATACTGTCGATGATGTTACTTTTTCCAGAACCGTTAGGTCCTGATATTACAGTAAAGCCCGGAAAAAAAGGGATTTTGGTCTTTCTGCCGAACGACTTAAAGTTATCAGTCTCTAGGTGAGTGATATGCAAGCCCGGGCACCAGGTTTACTATTATTTCTGCTCTGTCAGATCGACGTCGTCAGCAATGATGAGATCGCTCCGGTTCCGATCTCCTCCATCCTTCCCCCGGTTCCTGGCATCACGTGCCGAAGCGATGATGATATCATCACCAGTATCACGCATTGGTGCAAGAGTCCCATCCGACTGCATCTTCAGGGTAACTTTTTCGCGGGGGGGTTGTGAAGGCGTTGCAGATACAGGTTCACGGGACCCCTCATCCTCTTGTTTTGGTGTTTTGTTGCGGGAAGGAGCAGGAGGTGTCACTGCCTGAATAACCGGTGCAGGACGCTGATCCTTCTTCAGTTTCATAACAACAGCTTTCATGTCAAGCATCTCATCAGTGAGACCCTTGAGGAGTGCTTCCAGTTCTGACACCCGCCTCTCTAAACGCTCGGTTCTATCTTCCGGGGAAGAGTTTTCATACCCATCATCACTCATATCTTCCTACCTCCATCGTTTATTTGACCAAATCCCAGAATATGTACCAATATTCGCATAATACATATATATTAGCATGCACCAAACCAGTGTTTTTCGATATAAACTATTTGATCAGGAGAACTTCCACACCTCTGGTTCATAAGAGAACAGATTTGGTCAGAGAAAGAATGAAAGATGTTCAGAAGTTTACCTCGAAACCATATTACCATCTCAGAGAGTATTTGTATGCACATGGCCTATCTGGAAAAGATCGATCCAGAAATTGCAGAGATCATCGAAAAAGAGAAATCGCGTCAGATTAATGGACTCGAACTTATCGCTTCAGAGAACCTTGTCAGTCAGGCAGTACTCGAAGCTATGGGATCAATCCTGACCAATAAATATGCCGAGGGATATCCCGGAAAAAGATATTACGGTGGTTGTGAATTCCACGACATGGCAGAGAACCTGGCACGTGATCGCGTCTGTTCCCTCTTTGGAGCCGAGCATGCCAATGTACAGCCCCATTCAGGTTCCCAGGCCAACATGGCAGTGTACTTCAGTACAATAAAACCCGGAGATAAAATCCTCTCCATGAACCTCTCCCAGGGGGGTCATCTTTCACACGGTTCTCCTGTAAACTTCTCAGGAATTATCTATGAATCCCATCAGTACGGTGTTGATTTAAAAACCGAAAGGATGGATTATGGCGAAATCGCCGAGATGGCAAAGAAGATTAAACCAAAGATGATTGTCTGTGGAGCCAGCGCCTACCCACGGGAGATTGACTTCAAGGCTTTTGCCGAGATTGCAAACGATGTCGATGCATACTGTGTTGCAGATATTGCCCATATTGCAGGACTTTGTGCAGCAGGTATACACCCAAGCCCGGTAGGAAAGACAACGTTCACCACCTCAACCACTCACAAGACCCTCCGGGGCCCACGTGGAGGATTTGTTCTCTGTGACAATGAATGGGCACAGCCTCTTGACAAGGCGGTATTCCCAGGTATGCAGGGAGGTCCATTGATGCACATTATCGCAGCAAAGGCTGTCTGTTTCAAGGAAGCATCAACCAAGGAGTTCAAAAAATATGCTGAACAGGTTGTAAAGAACTCCCGGATTCTCGGAGAGACCCTGAAAGGCCACGGAGTGAGACTGGTATCAGGAGGTACAGACAACCATCTCTGTCTCCTTGACCTCACAAACTTCGGGCTCACCGGACTTGAAGCAGAAAAGGCACTCGGTTGTGCAGGTATTACTGTTAATAAGAATACCATTCCAAATGAGACAAAAAGTCCATTCGTCACCAGCGGTCTGCGGGTAGGAACTCCGGCAGTCACCAGCAGGGGAATGAAGGAAGAGGAGATGAAACAGATCGGAGACTGGATCGCTGCAGTGATCAAGGATATCAAAAATGAGGCACTCCAGGCAAAGATTTGTGAAGATGTAAAGGAAATGGCGAGCAAATTCCCATTATATCCAGATTTAGTATGATACTCGACGGAAAAGGACTCGCCGATCGCAGGCTCGAAGCATTAAAAGGGAAGATCAAGGAGAGTGGAATTAATCCCACTCTTGCAACTGTTCTTATTGGTGACGATCCGGCATCTGCTCTATATGTACGGATGAAACACCGGGCATGTGAGCAGGTTGGAATCAGATCAGTGAATGTGCAGCTTCCAGGCGATGTAAGTACCAGTGAGGTCCTGGACCGTCTGAAGACATTAAATGAGGATCCTGATATTGATGGTATCCTTGTCCAGCTTCCTTTACCAGCTCAGATAGACACACACCAGGTAATAAACGCTGTAAATCCGGCGAAGGATGTGGACGGATATCACCCAGTTAACATGGGAAAACTTGTCGGTGGATTGCCAGGGCCCAGATCGTGCACACCAAAAGGGATCATGACCATCCTGAATGAATATGGGATTGAAACCTCTGGTGCTCATGCGGTGGTTATTGGAAGGAGTGTGGACGTTGGAAAACCAATGGCTCTCCTTCTCATGCTGGCTGATGCCACAGTAACCGTCTGTCACAGTAAAACAAAGGATCTCCCATCAATAACCAAGCAGGCTGATATTCTCATCAGTGCTGCAGGAAAAGCAGATATGGTGACTGCAGATATGGTGAAGCCCGGAGCAACTGTGATCGACGTCGGGACAAACCATGTAAATGGAAAACTGCGAGGGGATGTGGACTTCGAGGCAGTCAGTTCAATCGCTGGTGCAATAACGCCGGTGCCAGGAGGAGTTGGACCGATGACGATCGCATCACTGATGGAAAATACCCTGGAAGCAGCACGCTCGCGATGCAAACCTGCAGAATAAATAAATTACAGGTCGGAGGCAGCAGACCTGTATTGATGGGCATAATTAATATCAGCCCTGAATCTTTTTTTTCCGGATCATACGTACCTGATGAAAAGATCAGAATAACCGCAGAAGAGATGGTCAACCAGGGTGCCGATCTTATTGATATCGGTGCCCGGAGCACTGCTCCCGGAAGTAGAATTATATCGGTAACTGAAGAGAAGGAAAGACTCATTTCTGCATTGAAAACTCTGGATGGATCAGGAATAATCATCAGTGTTGACACCATGTATCCCGATGTTCTTGAACAGGCCCTCGAACACGATGTCCATGTCGTTAATGATATTTCAGGACTTGTTAATCCAGAAATGGCACGAATCATGGCAGAGAAGAAGGTACCTGGAATCCTGATGGCTACAAATAAGATACCAGGGGATTGTCTGAACTATCAACAAACATTACATGCACTCCAGAAAGTAAGTGACCGGGCCCGGAGTGCAGGGATCAAAGAATATATTCTGGATCCAGGTGTCGGGAGATGGTTGCCTGAAAGAACCCCGGATGCTGATTTTGAACTTTGTAAGCGGTATAATGAGTTACTAGAACTCGATCGCCCACTTCTGGCAGCGGTTTCAAGAAAATCGTTCCTCGGTTCAGTGACAGGAAGAGGACCTGAAGATCGCCTTGCAGCAACCCTGACAATAACTACAGGACTAGTCCTTTCAGGTGCTGCCATGATCAGGACTCATGACATACCAGAGACAAAAGATCTGATAGAAGTATTATCAGCACTTAGAATGGCATAAGAATGTCACTTTCCTATAG
>QKDV01000012.1 GCA_003251955.1 Methanospirillum hungatei | reverse complement strand
GCTCATTACTCAGATTATTGGGAATGGATATCCAAATATTCTGGGATCGGGGAGCTCCACAAGGCCTTGAGATCCCGGTAGCACGAACGATTTTTCAAATCCTGGATATCCCGGTGCAGGTATTTACTAATCCAATTCTTTATAATGGATTCTCCATCAGCAGGCAACAGTTTGATGCAACTGCAATTCTCTCCTGTATAGACACCTATAAGCGAAGGAACAATATCGAAGCACCACTGCTGCTGGTGATTAATGACGATATATTCAAACCGTCATCAAGGTATGTTTTTGGTCTGGCTCGTCCCAGGACCGGCTCCGCAGTAGTGTCAGCTGCCAGGTTGAGAAATGAATACTGGGATCTGCCAGTAGATGACAAGGTATTATGCGACCGCATTATCTCCGAGGGTGCACATGAGATCGGCCATCTTTTCGGCCTTGAACATTGCATAACTGACGAATGCTGTGTTATGGCTAACCCAAGATGTCTTGATGATCTGGACCACAAAAAAGCTATACTTTGCAGTGAATGTAAAACAAGACTGCAAAATGAACAACCCATCTGTGTCAGGTAATATCTCCTGATAGGATACTAATATACTAACTATTTTATGTCCTATTAATATCATCTAAAGCAAAGGCTATATGACTGGATACGGCTAATAATTCTTTTAATACGGTGGGAAAAAGGTGAAAAATAATCCCCTGTCTTCTATTACAAAAAGTCAGATCATCTGGTCAGCGGTTCTGATTATCCTATGTGCAATTTACCTTATCTGGACTCTTGGCCTGATGAATGGTGCACGACTCGACGTCCCTTACACATACGATGGTGATGGTCTTGAGTACAATTTACTCGTTAAGACAACCATCGATAACGGTTGGTGGCTTGAGAACCCGATGACCGGGGCGCCCGGTACCCTGGAGATGTATGACTATGCAATAGGGAGTAACCTCGATCTCCTGATAATGAAGATTCTCAGTCTTTTTTCAGGTAATTATGCCATAGTGATGAATATCTATTACCTCCTTGGATTCTTCCTCACTGCGCTCTGTTCACTATATGTTTTCAGGCAGATCAGAATTGCCTATCCCATAGCAGTATTTGGGAGTCTGCTTTTCTCGTTCCTTTATTATCACTTCTTTAGAATTATTCATTTCAACTTGGTTTCCTACTACATGATTCCCTTGATGGTCTTGGTGATCATCTGGATATGTCAGGGTGAATCTCTGTTCTATCAGAAGGGTAAGACAGGAATTCTTTCAGGACTGACCCTGACACACAAGGGACTCATAGCAGCAGTTATTCTGCTAATCACTTCAACACATTCATATTATGGATACTTTGGTCTCCTTCTCCTGGCAGTAGCTGTTCTCTGGGCATACTCCCGTTCATACAAAAGATACGACTTTTTGAACGGTGCAATCGCAGGAGTAATACTTGTAGCAGGTATGATCCTGAACAAACTCCCCTCCCTTGTATATGGACTTTTCAACGGACCATCATTTGTGATGTCATACCGGTATGCATTTGAATCTGAAACCTGGGGAATGAAACTGATTCAGTTATTCCTACCGGCTCAGGGACATAGGATACCTTTCCTTGCCGATATTGCCGAGAAGTATACACAATACCGCCCCCTCGTGAATGAAAATGTCAGTGCATCGATAGGGATAATCGGAAGTATCGGACTTATCATCCTGCTTGGGTGGATCTTCTTTAGGGGATTTCCCTGGCTTCAGTCACGGCTAGCAAACCGGGCTCCACTAATGGACCATCTCTCCCTGCTAACTTTCGCATCAATTCTCATTGGTACTATAGGTGGGATCTCAGCAATAATCGCACAAGTTTTCCCAGAGATTCATTCATACAACCGCATCAGCCTTTACATCGCCTTTTTTGCTATCCTTGCCTTCCTTCTGATTCTGCAATTGATATTTGAGCAGTATCGAACACGGCCTCTCTTCTGTCCAATCTTCCTTATCCTGCTTCTGGTACTCCTTACATTCGGTATATTCGATCAGGTACCAGCCGGATATGCTTTCACTCCGGGTTCAGACCGCGAGAAAGAGTTTCAGATGCAGGAAGAGTACTTTGGTCAGATCGAAGAAGAGATGCCAGCTGGATCATCTATATTTATCCTTCCAGATATAGGTGGATTCCCGAATTCCAACCCTCCGGGAAAGATCAAAGGCCTTGACAGTCTCAAACCATACCTTCATACCCACAACCTGAAATGGAGTTATCCAACTATGAAAGGGAGATTCTGGGACAACTGGCAAACAGCAGTCTGTGCATCATCTCCAGAAGATATGATGGGCCATCTATTTGCAACAGGATTTACCGGCCTTCTGGTCGACGGATATGGGTATGCTGATGGTGGTGCCAAAACTGAAGAAACAATCACCAATCTCACAGGAACCAAACCCCTGATGAGTAATGACGGCCGATACGCTTTTTATGACTTGAGAAATTACATGGAACAGAAGAAGGGAGGTATGAGCGATGCACAGTTCGAATCAGCAAAACAGGAGTACATCAAGACGATGATGGCTCGTCCAGAACTACAGGATCCATTGTTTGGATCAGAAATCAGAGATAAACTGACCACTCCCCAAACTACATCCTAACCCTATTTTCTTTTTTTCGAAATCAAAGATATCTTTGAGATACGGATTTTTTTGGATCAGGTTCCTGAAGAATAGAGAGAGAACAGCGAATATATAATTTAATTAGAATAGCGATTCTTTCAGGAAAAAGAAGAGAGGTTTAGCCGAACAGGGCACCAAGCCCTGCCATACCGCTCTCTTCCTCTGCCTTCTTGTCTTCCTGTGGCTCCTCATCTGCTGCTGCAGCGGGTGCTGCGCCTGCTGCTGGTGCTGCTGCTGCAACTGCAACAGGAGCAACTGCTGCCTTGCTGATAGCGTCTTCGATATCGACGCCATCAAGGGCTGCAACCAGTGCCTTTACACGGGATTCGTTAACTGCGATACCAGCGGCAGAGAGAACTGCCTGAACTGCGGATTCGTTGACTTCCTTTCCTGCCTTGTGCAGAAGAAGTGCAGCGTAGATATACTCCATTTGTTGTTCACCTGTAATTATTTGCGTATGACGTTATGCTCAGTTTCATTCAACCACAGATTGCAGTGCCATAGCCTGTGATTGTGCCTTTCCGATGATTGCATCCATGACATCGTTGCTGACAACAGCTGCCTCAACTGCAACATTACGTGCCTCACGAACTGCCTTGGTAAGCAGGTCAGCTGCAGTATCCTTTGTCGGGATTGAAGCGTTGAGTGAGAGGTTGAATGCCTGTGTAGCAGCAGTGATGATGTTATTGTAGAATGCAACCTCGTCGATCGCGAGGACATCAGATTCGTAGACTGTACCTTCAAAGAAGGCTGCCTGCAGAAGCAGACCGACATCCATCGGTTTGACATCCAGCTTGGCAAGAGCGTCTGCGAGTTTCTTTGATATCTCCTGGCCTTCCTTGACGACCGTCTTGGTCTCACGGATAGTAACCTTGCCTGCCTCAATGGCTGCAGGGATACCTGCCTGCTGGAGTTCTCCTACGATCGGACCAGGCTTGAAACTGGTTGGACCTTTTTCGACGACGATATCGGTTGGTGCAAGTTCTCCGGGACGTGCAGCCATCTTTGTCTTGGTCTTTTCAAGCATGCTGTAGAGCTTGAAAGGATTCTCATTTGTGAAGATGAGTGCTGAGTGTCCGTCGAGTTTACCACCGAGATCCTTGATCTCACCGCCCATTTCTCCAAGGGCATGTTCAATCAGGGTGTTTCTCGTCATCCGAAGTTCTGCCTTGCCTTTCAGATTACGGCGGATGTCCTGCACCTGACGTGCCGGGATACCATACATATCGACGAGGCCCATAAGCCTGAACTCTCCAGAGAGTCGTTTGATCTCGGAGATCTCGTCCTTCTTCCACTTTGGAAGGTGTGCAGTATACAGTGCCATTTTAGATCACCTTTACTGCCGGGCCCATCGTGGTCTTGACGTAGACAGATCTAACCTGAAATTCACCAGATTCGAGTCTGTCCAGTACACGCTTAAGGACTGCATCGATATTCTCGCCAATCTGTTCATCAGACATAGCTGTTGTTCCGACCTTCAGTGAGAAGGCCATCTTGTCTTTTGTCCGAACCCGTACTGAGTTGCGAAGACGTTCGACAATCGGGCGGATATCTACTCCGTCCGGAACAGGCTGAGGCATTTTACCCCTTGGACCGAGTCGTGGACCGAGCCACCGACCGACAAGGGCCATTACCTTTGTCTCTGCAAGGAAGAACCGGTATTCTGATGCAACCTTTCTTGCCTCACGGGGCTCTCCACCGAGTCTTTCGATCTCGTCTGGGGCCATGATCAGCTCAACACCTGCATCTCTTGCCTGGGTGACGATATCACCACTACCAAGGACAGAGATCTTGGCTTTGCTGCCATTGCCATGAGGAAGGAGAATTGTCTCGTCAATACGGTTTTTCGGTTGAGACATATCGATATTCTTCAGATTGATAGTAATATCGACACTCTCAGTGAACTTCCGTTCAGGCGCCGTCTCCTTAGCCTTCTGTATCGCGTCAATTATGACGCTCTTCTCTACCATTACGTTCCTCCATAGTTCTGCGACCGTGAATTTTAGCACGATCTTCTATGGCTCATAGCGAACCTATCCCTTGAGAACCGCGTCATGAACGCCCGTGTTGATCTCTGATATGACATCTCGGGGCTTTTTGCCTGAAACAGTAACTCCAAGACTGACGCAGGTCCCAATAACTTCCTTAACGGCGTTCTTGAGATCATACGAAAGCATAGAATCCAGCTTCATATTGGCAATCGTGACAGCGGCCTCCAGTGAAATATTCCCCACAATATTGGTATTTGGCTCTCCAGAGCCCTTTTCAATGCCAGCCTCTTTCATAATGAGGGCAGTTGTTGGCGGAATACCGACTGAGATGGTGAAGTTCTTCTTCGCATCCACCTCAACACGGACAGGAACCTGCATACCATTGAAGTTTGCAGTCTTCTTGTTGATCTCGTCAACAACAGCTTTGACATTGATACCGAGGGGACCCAGTGCCGGTCCGAGTGGCGGACCGGCAGTGGCTTTTCCACCGGGTACTAGTACCTCGACCACATCTGCCATTGTTATCACCCTGATGGGGCATGGTATGCCCTTTTGGGTTCATTAAGGTCGAAGGATAAGAATAAAAAGACTTTGCGAACTGACAAAAAAAATAGTTGAGATTAATCATCCTCTCCGCGGTCAATAATTCTGACATGATCGCCTCTGACCGTTATCGGAATCGGAAGAACACTCTCATATAACTCAACAGTAATCTCTTCCTTTGAAGCATCTACTCGTTTAACAACCGCTTTTTCACCCTTGAATGGTCCAGCGATCAGTTCAACAATAGTCCCTTCATCAATTCCACTGACTGCAGGTTTTGGCGTCAGATAGTGACCTACCTCTTCAAGAGAAGTTGCACCAGGAAGGACGATACGCGCACTAGGAACCTGTTCCATAAGTTCCTGAACACGCGCAAGAGGTTCGGTCGTTTCAACTAGAACATACCCTTTCAGTTCATCAGGAGCAATAACTGACATAACCTTGATAGTATTGCGGGTATCCCTTACCGCCTTGTCAATGTTGTCAGCCACACTACGCTCAGCCCGGTTCGTCGTCTTAACCGCGTAGATTCGGGTGAGGCGGGGTTCAGTCTCCATGATTAATGTGGGAGGTATACAAATAGCAGGTATACGATAAACCCTAACAGTCCGACAACCAACACACCGGCTGCTGCCACAAGAGCAATCTTGGTATATTCATCACGCTTTGGAAAGCGTGCCAGTTTAAGAACCCTCCAGTATTTTCGGAAGAGTTCCTCATTCAGATTTAAATTGAACTTAGGGGTTTCCATATGATATCACTTCAGAAAGTCTATCTCAAAGTGCCTCTGAAATTTCGGGTTACTTTTCTCATTTCTCCCATATATTTGTGGCGACCGAACACCAGTTAAAATCAGGAGTGTCCGGATTGTTCCCTGCATTGTCGGATCAATCTGGGCTCCCCAGATGATACGTGCATCCGGGTCAATCAGGTTGTATACTTCTTCAACTACCCCTTCTGCCTCTGCCATTGTCATGTCCGGACCGCCAGTTACATTGACCAGGGCAGATGTCGCGCCTGATATATCTATATCCAGAAGGGGGGATCGAATGGCCTTGCGCACCGAATCAGCAGCTTTGTCTGTGGCATCGCTCTCGCCCATTCCGATCATGGCAACGCCCCCTTTTTCCATGATTGCCCGGATATCAGCAAAATCAAGGTTCACAAGTCCTGGCACCGTGATAAGTTCTGTAATTCCTTTGACTGCACGCATCAGAACTTCATCGGCAACCTTGAACGCAGCAGACAAGGGAAGCTTTGGGACTACTTCCATGAGCCTATCATTGGGCACAACGATCACGGTATCTGCCACTTCACGGAGTCGTTCAAGTCCAGTCTCCGCATTCTCTGATCGTATGGCGCCCTCTGCAGTAAATGGAAGAGTTACAACAGCTATTGTCAGGGCACCTTCTTCATGGGCCGCCTTGGCAACAACCGGAGCACATCCAGTACCAGTTCCTCCACCAAGACCTGCTGTTATGAAAACCATATCAGCATCATCTACAGCCCTATGAATTTCATGCTCACTTTCAAGAGCTGCCTCCTCACCGACTTGAGGATACGAACCCGCACCCAGTCCACGGGTCCGCTGCCTTCCGATGAGAATCCGGTGATCAGCTCGAACTGTGGCAAGATGCATGGCATCAGTGTTCACAGCATAAAGAGTAGTTCCGGCAATCCCCTCATCATACATCCTGCTGATAGTATTTGATCCCCCACCGCCGCATCCTATGACCGCGATCTTGGTCATCATGGATTTGAGAACTGCATCCAGATCGCTGTTGTTCTGCGGTGGTTCGCTCTCTGCCTTTGCCCTGTTTAATGCCTCTTCGACAATTGATCTCATCGTATGCCCCATCCCGGAATGCAGATCCTCTTTTCTGTAACCTTCATCACCATCGAAGATGTTATCTCCCTGCCCTCATGCAACACAGTACCACCAGCCATGAGTTTCCCAAACACAGGACCGGGTGGAATACCAAGATTTGCTGCCTTCTCTGGATCAAACTTCTTTCTGGAGATGATCAGACAGTCCCCATCAAATCTACAGGTACAGTTTCTATGTAAGATTGATACGCAGAGATGTATTAATTCATTTGTAATCCGGGTGGCATTTTCCTGATTGGTAATAAATGTGGAATAATAGGCAATACCCTTCCCAGATAGACGAACAACAGGTAGGATCTCAAGAGCGGAAGATAAACTTTCAGGATCGACTTTTGCTACTTCGGCGATAAGGTCTGAGGGTATTGACACAGGGGTAAGGCAACTACCCTGCGACAGATTATATACCACCAATGTTGAACCAGGGAGTATTTCTTCCGCCATTCTTCTGACATTGCAGTAATCAGAGAAAGAAAGGTTCCTCATATTATTCAGGTCAGACTGCCCGACAACCATCAGATTCCGGCCTGCGGCATATTCTTCAACTTTTTTAATATCTTCACGGGCCAGGGATTTACGATCAAGATAAACAGCATCAGCACCGGATAAGGCAATAATACTGTCAAACATGCTCATATTGAGATGGATCAGGTCACGAGAGGGCATAATATGACCAAACCCACCCCTAGTAGATAGTGTTATTTCAGTCTGCCTCTGTGCATAATGCGTCCCACCAAAACCTGCTAGGTGAATTACTTCCTCTGGTTCTGCTCCAATCACTGCACGGGCGACTGCTGTAGCAGCAGTGCGATCATTCCACTCTTTCTCTGTGCTCCCAACTTCGACAAAGCAGGATGGGACTGGAAGATCGGTTGGTCCATGGTGTGTTGCTTCATAAGTTACTTCGTAACCTTGTGGAACTTCTCTGGCAAGACGGTTCATGATTGAATGCATCATACCAGTTGCAGCAGGAGTAAGGGTTCCCGGTAGACCGCCAAATACCGCTTCACCAAAGTTGCCGGTAACATGGACTGTTAATACTGATCGCGGCTCTTTGCTTGCATGACGGGAGAGAAAAATTATAATATCAGCATCTGTCGAGAGGGACGGACCATCAATGTATATCAATCTCTCATCAAACTGTCTGTGCAGGTATCGGTTCTCAAACTGCGGTTTTTCTATAAGTAGGCGTTTAATCTCCTCGTGGATCAGGCTTCCTGCCTGATCGGCAAGAGAACTTACCAGTAGAACCTGGCCTTGTTTTTTCCCGTTCTTCATCAGCATGTCAATCCTGGGATAGGAAGATCCACAATTTTCTTCTCGCTATATATGCAGTATATACACATGAACAATGAGGAGATCAGATCCATTCTGGAGAAAGAAGGTATTATAAAAGAACTCTCCTGTGCCAAGGCATTTGAGATCTCTGAAAAATATGGTATCTCCAAATCTGACATAGCAAAGTACTGTAATAAGCAAAATATCAAGATCCGCGCCTGTCAACTCGGCTGTTTCTGATGAATCGGTTTCTCTCGGTAATGCAGGTAGCCGATGCTTTGAAGATTGTCAGGAAGATGGCAATACGGGTACCTACAGAAACTGTTGATCTTGTAGATGCTTTCGGCAGGGTTCTTGCCAGGGACATCTGCTCTGATGTGGACATTCCGGGATTTGATCGCTCGACAGTAGATGGATATGCAGTCAGGGCAGCCGATACAACAGGTGCAGGTGAATCAATTCCTTCCATGCTGACAAGTATCGGAAGTATACCAATGGGTGCCACCCCGGAGATCACCATACGTCCAGGTACATGCATGTACATCCCGACCGGGGGATTTCTCCCAGGCGGGGCGGATGCTGTGGTCATGATTGAGTACTGTGAACAGATGGGGGATCAGATCCTTGTTAATCGTCCGGTTGCAAAGGGAGAAAATTCCATTTCACGCGGCGAAGATTTCGAAGCAGGAAAAGTTTCAGTTCAAGAAGGAACCCGAATTAACTCACGTACAGCCGGGGTCCTTGCAGCCTGTGGTTTTTCAAAAGTTCCAGTAGCACACATTCCGCGAATAGGTATTATCTCAACAGGAAACGAACTGGTGCCGATTGACACATTGCCTTCTGGGGGGAAGATCAGGGATGTCAATACATACCTCTGTGCAGGTTTCGTGGATGAACATGGAGGGCTTCCAGTAAGGTTTGGGATTATTGAAGACGAGGCATCAGCTCTCTTAAATGCACTTCGTTCTGCAATCTCATCCTGTGATGCAATCCTGATATCTGGCGGTAGTTCAAAAGGGGAGCGTGACATGTGTGCCGATACCATCGCATCCCTCGGAAAGGTGCTAGTGCATGGAATAGCGCTCTCTCCGGGAAAGCCTACCATCATAGGTATCGCAGAGGAGACTCCAATTATCGGATTACCCGGCCATCCAGCCTCTGCCTACATTGTTCTTCTCACTATAGTCAGAGAACTTCTCGCTGCCATGACAGGAGCCGATTACAAACGAAGTATATTTGCCAGGCTTAAATCACCAGTTTCTTCTGCTCAGGGAAGGGAAGATTATATCAGGGGAAGTCTTAACGGTGAATATATTACGCCGGTATTAGGCCGTTCGGGTCTCACAAATACTCTTTTGCATAGTGATGGAGTAATCAGGATTCCTGCAAATATTGAAGGATATGAAGCAGGTGAACTGGTGGAGGTAATCCAATGGTAAAGGACGAAACTACGCGGTTTCTAAATTTGTCATCCCTGGATAATGCGCTCCGAATGTTGTATGACAGATGTAGTAGAAATCCACGAGTTGTAGAGATTCCTATTGAGGAGGCCTGTGGAAGAATAACAGCTGCTGCGATCTTCTCTCCACTTTCGATTCCAGCGGCCCACTTATCAGCTATGGATGGTATTGCAGTGAAGAGTTACTGTACCATCGGGGCAACTGAACAGAAACCACTCCTGCTTAATGAATTTGTCAGGGTCAACACGGGAAACATGATCCCTGACGGGTTCGATGCCGTTATCATGATCGAGGATGTGGAGGAGCAGGGTAATGGATTTCTCATTCGTTCATCGGCACATCCCTGGCAGCATGTCAGGCCGGTAGGTGAAGATATTGCTGAATCTGAGATGATCATTCCCAAGCATACCAGGATCAGGCCTGTTGACATCGGGGCAATGACAGGGTATGGGATAACCCTGATTCCGGTTCTTGATCTAAAAGTTGCTCTAATCCCTACCGGAAGCGAAGTCGTGCCGATTGGAACGGTACCACAGGCAGGCCAGGTCATCGATAGCAACATGCACATGGCCGCTGCCCTAATCAAGGATACTGGAGCAAGGGTAACCCACTTCCCGATCGTTCCAGATGAACGAGACCAGATCAGATCTTCAGTTACCCTGGCTCTCAGCGATCATGATATTGTTCTGATATCTGCCGGTTCTTCAAAAGGGACAAAAGATTACACTTCAGGAATAATCAGTGAACTCGGTGAAGTTTTTGTTCACGGTGTAGCCATAAAACCAGCAAAACCAGTAATACTGGGAGATGTTAATGGGAAACCCGTCATAGGGATGCCGGGATATCCAATCGCCTGTCTCACTATCCTACGCGAGATCGTACTTCCTCTGCTACAATGGTACGGATTTAAAGCTCCTTTACTTCAAAAAGTAAGAGCACGACTCACAAGTACGCTCTATTCTTCTATCGGAACCGATGAATTCGTTCTTACATCAGTAGGGAAGAGAGAGGAACACTGGATCGCTGTTCCTCTTTCCAGAGGTGCAGGAATCCAGATGAGTATGGTTCGTGCCAATGCTTACCTGAAAATACCTGCAGATACAGAAGGGTTGGAATCAGGAGCAGAAACAGATGTTTATCTGACCGTACCAGTACAAGAGGCAGAACAGATTGCTCTTATTACCGGCAGTCATGACCCTGTACTTGATTACCTGGCAGACCTGGTACGGGATTCAGACATTCGGGTTGCATCCTCTCATGTGGGCAGCATGGGAGGGCTGTTAGCATTGAAACGGGGAGATACGCATCTTGCCCCGATGCACCTGCTTGCTGAAGATGGCGAATACAACATCCCATACCTGAAACTGTATCTTCCAGATGAAGAACTGGTTCTTATCTGCGTTGCTGAACGTGAACAGGGGATCGTATCACGGGATAATCTTGGCTTTGATGATCTGCAGAACCACACCTTTATTAACAGACAGCGTGGCTCGGGTACCCGGATGCTGCTTGACCATATGCTTTCTCGGAGCGGAATCTCTCCGGATTCGATTACCGGATATGACAAAGAGGTTACCACCCATCTTGCAGTCTGCCTAGCGATAAAGAGCGGTGATGCTGATCTTGGAATGGCAGTATTCAGTGCTGCAAACACCTTCGGCCTCCATTTCGTACCGATCGGTGTTGAGCGGTATGAACTAGTGACCACCCGTTCACTCTTTGAGAATGACAAAAGAATTCAGGCAATTGTTGAGACAATAAGATCTGAACAGTTCAGGAAGATTCTTGAAACTCTTGGTGGTTACAAGACAGGGGAAACAGGAGTCATACGGAGTTGTGGTCCCTCCGAATGATTTCAGGTAAAAAGAATTCTTGTCAGGTAATTATCTGATCCATTCCAGAAGGATTTTTACCATTTTTTATGAGGTCGTTATATGTAGCAACGCCTTTCCGGATTATATCCTCAGTGATGTAACCCTTTCCTGATACCTGTTCTGTTACCCTAGCAGGAAGCCTGAGCTTGTCAGAATCAAGACTGAATCCCTCCCTGAACTTAAACATATACTTCTCTCTCAGGATGTCTTCTCCGACTTTGAGCATTGAATTTTTTTCCATTGAAATACCGCTGACTGCAAGACACTCACTCACAACATCCTCCGTGTAGAGTCCCCGGGCAAAAAAACATACCACCAGACTTGAAAGTATCTGTCGCCAGACTTCTTCAGTATATAAATCGAGGGCAATCTCTTCAGGACTCTTGTTATCTGGTTTCTGATCGATACTGTATCCTGCACCATCCAGGTGACTATGCCTGGATCCAACAAGATATCCGATAATCGCTGCAGGTCCGGTATGGTATCCAGGCATCTCATTTTTCCCAAAAGAGAGGGCATATTCCTGGCCTCCATAAATACCGGCGGCATAATCTACACCTCTTCCAAGATCTCTGTAAAGGGGCAATTGTTGATCAGCTAGTGCCCTGAAAAATTCCAGGTACGTGTCAGGTTCACCAAATGCGAGTGATATGCCTCCCGTCATCTCACTGGTAATGAGCCCGTTCTTCATTGCCTCGGTTGTATATGCTGCAACAACCCCTGAAGACATTGCATCCATCCCAGTCCCCTCAATTTCATCTATGAGCGTTAGTACCTGCCAGGGATCTGATATACCAACCATGAACCCAAGTGAGTAGATCAATTCATAATCGTAGCATACCGGTGTGGTCTTAAAAAAGTAGGGATCATGCGGATATGGTGTTCTAATCTGAGCGATGTGAATACAACTGACCGGGCAGTGAGAACAGGCGACCCTTCGGGCAAGGAAGCGTGCTGCAAACTCCTCCCCGGCCAGGTTTTTTCCACCTTCAAGTTTGGATGTTGTCAGGTTTCTTGTAGGGACTGAATTGATCGTACTCAGCGGAAGAATGTTTATTGGTGTTCCGATATCGTGATACTTCTTCATGAGTGGGGATTTGGTTACCTGATCAAAGAGTCTATCATATAACTGTCGATATGTCTTCCCATCACTTACAGGAACCGTATCTTCACCAGAAACAACGATAGCCTTCAGTTGCTTTGACCCGAACACGGCACCGAGACCCATCCTGCCAAAGTGACGAAAGGTCTCGGTTGTGACTGCTGCATATCTGACCATCCTCTCACCAGCACGACCAATACGGAGGATTGTACGGTTTCCCGGAGTCCCATCATATGATCTGATGATCCTGGCAGCCGTATCTCCTCTGGTCATCCCCCATAGTGAGCGGGCATCATGGAAGGTCACGCCATCTGGTGATATTGAGAGGTAAACCGGCTCCTCCGACCTGCCTGTGATCACGATTGCCCCGTATCCGGCCATCCGAATTGTCACAGCAGTCCGACCCCCCGCATGACTTTCTCCAAGGTTTCCGGTCAGGGGAGATTTAAACATCGCAACACATTTAGAAGCGAGGGGAAAGAGAGAAGTCAGGGCTCCGACTGAAAGAATAATCGGGTTTTCAGGACCAAGAGGATCGGCACCTTCCGGACAGAACTCATTTAGAAGACGGATGGCAACACCGGTTCCACCAATCCTTTCAGAAAAGAGTAAACCCCTGTCTTCTGTCCTGAATTTCTTTAGGGAGAGATCAATTATCAGAACCCGGGAGAGAAAAGATACCATCAGGATACCTCACTGGTCTTCTGGAGTTCTATTACCTGATAAGGACAGTATTTTGCACAGATACCACAGTAGATGCAGATCACGGGAAGGTTTCGCTCTTTATCCCAGGATATCGCACCAAGCAGACATGCTTGCATACATGACATGCATCCCTTACAGAGATCAGACACCAGTTTGACTCCTCCACCTTCGCGTTTTAAAAGAGCTTTGTTAGGGCATGCATCAGCACACGGAGGATCATTGCATGCCCGACAAACCCTGACCGAGAATCCACGCTCAATTCCTCCGACAGAACTGACATGGATAGCAGATCTTGCGAGGCCTCCGGTTCCGTGTCTGCGGTTACAGGCGAACATACAGGACTGACATCCGACACATCGATCCATATCGATGACAGCAAGCCGGCGTATTGACATAGGAGGGATATAGGAAGAAGGAGGATATGAACCCTGGGATACCAGAAATTATCTGGAGAAATCAGCCAGGGTTTAATATAAAGATAGTTTATTTCCAGATAATTTTTGCAGCATTTCGTTTTGGTGCTCTCCTGTATGTATATTTTGGATATCCAACCATCATGGCATAATGTGATACATGACCATCAGGTATGCCAATGCTCTGCCTGATTTCAGGTGATGACTCAAGGGCACCCTGCACAATTCCGGCCCAACAGGTACCAAGCCCAAAGGAGGGTGCAATAAGGTCCAGATGGGTCATTGCAATCATAGCATCAATGAATCCTACCGGATTATCTGCCGGACTGTAGGCAATCACAACATGTGGAGCACTATGGCATATCTTGTCAATCCCACACTCATATGCACCGACAAACAATGGAAGAATGGGAGCCAGTGAGGCTTCAGGTTGCGTATTGATAAGGACACGTGCCCATTCTATCACTTTTGCAACCAGTGATGCCACTTCATCAGGATCATGGATGACAAGCCAATGCACAGACTGACCATTCATCGCAGTCGGTGCATACCTGATGATATCAAAGATCTCCTCAAACATTTCTTTTGTAACGATCTTCTT
>QKDV01000029.1 GCA_003251955.1 Methanospirillum hungatei | reverse complement strand
TCTCATCAGAACTGCTTACAGTCTCAGCGCTCTGTGATTTCTCTGACAACGTCGTGATATCCGGCGTAGGGGTGGGAACCGGAGTTGCCGCTATCTCCTCCTCGATCATATCCATCATCATCAGGTGATACTTGGTCGGAATGATCATCGTCGGTGAGTACTGCTCAGAAGATGCACCAACCGGAACCACAAGTAAAGCAAAGATAAAGATAAGCAACCCGGATAAAAGAACCCCACCAGAAATACGCACGCTGACCCCCCGATATCTTGGCAGGGCTCAGGATGACACCCCGTCATCCAGGCATGCCACAGTATACAGTACTTACTCGCAAAAGGAAAATACTCTCTGGTTCAACGCCCGGACTGGGCAAGATATGTGAGAAGATCCTGGCCCCTGTAGACCGTGGATCTTCCAATCTTCTGAAATCCTATCCGCTGCTCCTTGACATACTTACGAAGTGTTGAGATCGAAAGATGAAGCAGTGCAGCAGCCTCGGTCTGAGAGTATACCTGATCAGGAATGATCCTCCCAATCGAGTTGGTATCAACCGAGGTCATAACCGGAGCGATCGGTTTTCTGATCCTGACAAGAGCATCATCAGACACCGAACCGGCAAGTGCCTGATCACTGTCGATGACTGCAGCCAGATTACTCTGACCAGGAGAGACAGCGTGTAAAGCAGCAGCAGCCTCTGATGGTGCAAACTGGGGAGCAGTAATGGATACCCCGGCATTATATTCGAGAACCAACAACCGCTTTTGAAGATCGGCAAGAAGAGCATCATGGCCGGATACCCTCGACTCAAGAAGCGAGAATGTACCCTGCCGTGATAAATCTGGCTGCATTTCAGGAGCAGAGATGGCAGTCGGAGCTGCCGCTGTCCAGTCTGAACCGGCATGAAACGCCTTGCAGAATGATCCAAGCACATCACGAACCAGGACTGACAGTGTCATCTCACGTGACTCGGCTATGCCCAGCAGATCACTAATCAGATCCTTATCGAGAGAAACAGTGACATCTTCGCGTATTATAACCGGACCATCCTGCATATTGACACCATAAACAACGTATACCAATAATCTCTCTTGCTACCCTAATCAATGAACCGATTGGGGTCACGATTTCAGGATAAATTGTCACGGGCCCACTCCTCAATAACCCTTTGGCAGTTCAGAACAGATACATATACAGATGGGAGAATACAATCCCCGGGTCCAGGCAATCCTCTTTGATCTCGACAATACACTGTGCACATTCGTAGATGCAAAAAGGGCAGCCTGCAACGCAGTAATCGACCTTGCGGGAGCAGGATCAGCAGAAGAACTCTTCTCATACTTTTTGCGCCCGGTATACAACTTCGAGGATCTTGCCCATATCACCGATTACCTGAAAGATACCGGCATATACACAGAAAAACTTGACCGGGAAGCCGGGAACGTATACGAAGAAGTAAAACTCGATACAATATCCCTGTATCCCGGAGTCGAAAAGACTCTTGATACACTCATAGAGGCAGGAGTGAAGATGGCAGTCGTAACTGATGCATCCAGTGCCCAGGCAGAACGCAGGATGCACAAACTAAAAATCGACTCCCGCATCCCATTACTCGTAACCCCAGACCGGTCAGGAGAGAGAAAACCCGGTCATGCATCATTTCACATGGCAATGAGACTGCTCGGTGTAACATCATCAGAGACCTGGGTTGTAGGGGACTCACTCAGACGGGAGATTGCACCGGGCCTCCAGCTCGGACTTACAACAGTATTTGCTCAGTATGGAGACTGGCTAAAATTGGAGATGCCTGAGGTTACTCCGCATCATATCCTGAACCAGTTCAGCGATCTCATGAGCCTGCCAGGACTGGACAATCTGAAAAAGTAGGTAATCAGGCAGGTGTAAGCCGGTATCCGTCACGGGGGACAAGAATCTCAAACCGGGCTCCGTGACCGGCAACCCCGGTCTCCCTGATCCGGATACCAGTGAGATCCAGGATCTCTGTCGCCATATAGAGTCCATGTCCGTAACTATCCCGGCCTGTCCTTGAAAATATCCGTTCCTTCTCTGAATCTGCAATACCAGGACCGGTATCATCAATAGTCAGGGTGAGCCCTTCATCGGTGACCTCATACGAGAAGTTGATCATCACCTGTTCACCCCCGTACAAAAGACTGTTAGAGACTATCTCAAACACAACCTGTTCAAACATCCGGTCAACATAAATGAAAAGACCGGAGATTGACTTTTCATATCTGATCTTCTCTCTAAACTCATGCCTGGAGAGAACCTTGTACACAACTGCATCAACATCAATAAATTCAGGAGGTTCTACCCCGATTCCCTGGTAGTCGCGGGTAAAATCAGCGAGATACTTGATATTGGCAGCCAGAGTCTGTTCTTTTGTAATCAACAGTCTGGCATCCTCATCTTCCGTAAGTTCTAATTGAATATCCAGATACCCCATCAGCCCAGTCAGCTGGTTCATTATATCATGCCTGATGATTCCATTGAGCAGGTTGAGTTTGGCATTTGCACCTCTGGCAGCTTGTTCTGCCCGGACAATAGTATCCATCTCCCTGGTGGATGCCATCATCACACTAAAAGTACCATCTGATCTGAATGTTGAGGTGAATACCGATTCAACCCAGCGGTACTCACCCAGATTATTTTTCAGCCGGTATCGTATCCGGCATACTTCCGGACCAGAAAACAGCGGCTCACAACAGGACTTTACCCGTGATAAATCCTCAGGGTGAATATAATTCAGAAGGGAGGTTCCGTTAAGTTCGCTCGGACGGTACCCGAAGAGAGAAAATGATGATGGAGTCGCTGATCCGAATGTTAAATCCAGGTCATGACGTGAGATCACATCAGGGCTATCCCCATGGCAAAGATGAATTGATTCAGACCCACCACCGGCTAGTGTGATCTGGTCTCCCCAGGTAACCGTTACAGTACTATCAGACAAACGAGTGACAACAACCCGAATATCCTGCCCCTTCCGTTCGTACGGAACATATCCAGAATGGATATCGCCAGGACGTGATACCTGATCAATGAGATCCTTTATTGCATCGACAGCGGGAAGCGGAAGAAGAAGATCAAGTGACTCGGGTATGGTAGTATCTGATCCCTGGCCTGGGATGATCCCGACGATCTGGAGTGTTCCTACATTATCAGGAAGAACCTGAAAGATGGTACCTGCCGCCGGGAAATCATTTGGATGCAGGACTGTCTTTTCAATCGTCTGATTTCTCATACTCGATCACCAGTCTGGAAAAGATGAATGGTTCAAAGCCCTATGGATCATAATTAGGATCTACCTGCTACCGCATGGTTAATAAAATTCCTGAGCCGCATACCAATATTCACCATTATAACTCAGACCGACACCTATCCTGTCAGATAGGGGATCGAGAATATTTGCACGATGCCCCGGGCTTTTCATCCACCCGGTCATGATTCCTGTTGCAATGGACTGAGGGTCGGTTGGATTTACGTATCCATAGGTTGCAACATTTCCAGTGCCAATATATGCAATGTTCTCTGAAACCCCGATCCTCTCTCCTCCTTCTATTTCCTTCACGGTATTGTACCCGGCTGCACTTGCACGATCAGACTGGTCGTACCCATCAGGATCGGTATGGCTGAAGAACTTTTGAGCAACCATCCGGTCAGCATATGTAGCAGCGAGATTGGCAAGGTTGTCGTCCCAGATAAGCGGAGACACACCATTTGCCTGTCTGACATCATTGGTCATGGAAAAGAGAATCAGGGCAGTCTCGCTCTTCAGTGTATCAGTATCAGGAAGAGGGCGTGTCTGGACCCTGACAGGAGCAGTCAGGAGAGCCGTATTATCGAGAAGATGCTGCTCATCTCCTTCATGATCCTCAACATAGGCAAAAAGACGGTAACTGCCCGGAGAAACGGATACAGGAAT
>QKDV01000109.1 GCA_003251955.1 Methanospirillum hungatei | reverse complement strand
TGATGGGACTCCTACAAAATATATCGATAAAGTTGCCGAAGATATCATCATCGCCTATCTAAAGGAATATGGGTTGTGTAAAACCCTCATCAGTGAGGAGATTGGCAAGATTACTATAGGCGGAGAGAACGGGACAATTTTTCTGGATCCTGTTGATGGAACCTATAATGCTCTCATGAATATCCCTTTTTATGCACTCTCCATCGCATATGCGGAAGAAGGAAGGATCCTCCGAGCGTATGTCCAAAACCTTGCTACCGGAGAGACATTTACTGCTGAAAAGGGGGTTGGTGCCTTTCTGAATGGAGCCCAGATCCACTCATCCCAGACCTCTGATCTTCAAAAAAGTGCCATGAGCATTTATGGTAAGCACTTCCAGCAGGATCGAATATTCAATCTCATGCAAAAGATACGAAGATTCAGGCAGTTTGGAGCATCAGCACTTGAAATCTCGTACGTGGGAGCAGGGAGAATTGATGGGTTTGTGGATTTACGAAAGACTCTTCGTGTTACCGATGCTGCTGCAGGAGTTCTAATCTGTGAAGAAGCAGGGGGTCTGGTAACCGACCTTGAAGGTCAGACAATATCCTTTGCTGATGAAGTCACCATCGGCACCTGTCTCATCGCCACGAACAGACATCTGAACAGGAAAGTGATTGAGTACCTGCGGTGATGCCATGGATATTCTGATGGTTATCCGGATTGAGGGTCCCCGCATTCGTGATTATGCTGATCAGCTCGCGAGCCACCTTGTTAAGATAGGCCATACCGTGCGGTATGGCCCTGAAAATCTTCACGAGGGGCAGCAAAAACTCTTTGATTCTGATACTCCTCCGGATCTTGTGGTGGTCGTAGGAGGAGATGGTACCATTCTGCTTACAACACAACTGATGCCTGTTCAGGTTCCGCTGATTGGAGTAAACAGAGGCGAGGTAGGATTTCTAGCTGACTTGGAACCTGAAGATGCATTCAGGTTTTTTGACCGGCTCTCCTTACCGGTAAAAACTGAGCCCCGGATGAGGATCTCACTGTCTGTTGACGGTGAATATGTCGGTGATGCCCTGAATGAGGCGCTAATTGTCACAGATCGACCTGCAAAGATGCTCAAGTTCCTAATCCATATCAACGGAGTAGTAGCTGAACGATTCAGGGCTGATGGACTCCTGATCAGCACACCGACCGGATCCACGGCCTATGCCATGAGTGCAGGTGGTCCGATAGTTGATCCGAAAGTTGAGGGATTTCTCATGGTTCCTCTTGCTCCGTTTATGCTCTCCAACAGGCCCCATCTCATTGATTCATCACGTACGGTGAAAGTAACTCTTGAGGCTGAAAAGCCTGCCAAACTTGTCATTGACGGGCAGGTAATCAGTCATATTGGTGAGATGAGCACAATTGATGTTATTCGTTCACCAAGGCCCGCTTTCTTCGTTGATGCAGGACAGAACTTCTTTGAAAAGATTAACAGAAAACTGAGACACCTCTGACTTCAGGATGTATGAAGAACATTATCTATGATAACTGATGTACATTTACGGGTATCAGGATGCAGATGAGATATCAGGCTATTCTTCTGATCATACTCTGCTTCGCTCTGGTGGGAACAGCCTATGCAGAGACCGGAGAAGAGTGGTTTGAGATAGGAAGTGCACATTTCGATAACTCCTCATTTGTTGAGGCTATCAGTGCGTGGCAGAAAGCGGCAGAGGCTGATCCTTCACTATCGGCTAATGCATGGTATAATATCGGTCTGGCCTATGCCGGTATGGAACAATACGAACAGGCAATCCAGGCTTGGGACAAGACCATTGCTCTTGCACCTGAATCTCCGATTGCCTACGATAATAAAGGGACGGCCTTAGCTCTTCTCGGCAGAAATGATGAGGCCCTTGCTGCATATGATATTGCAATCAAACTAGATCCTGATCAGGCCAAGTTTAAATCTGACCGGGATATGCTCGTCAATAGTCTCAACAAGACAAAGTCACCACTCTCTCCTGTTGTTGCAGTTGTAGCGGTTCTGGTTGCCTGTCTGTTATTGGCATATCATCGTCGCCAATAACCACTTCCTTTTTTACATCATATCTGGTTTCTATTTGTAATCCTGGTGTTCAAGGCAATAAACGCTGGAACAGAAGATTTTTGTGTCATTCCAGAGATAGGGAAGCTATGCGGAATAGTTCTCTCTGGACAGGCTGTGTGTTAGCATTCACTCTCCTAGTGGGATTATGTTTTTTTATCAATACTGTCAGTGCTGTATCCGGTACTGATATCTCTGGAACCAGGATTATCTTCCCGACAACACTTTCAGCAGGAGAATCTGATGAACTTCAGGATTTTATCCGAAATAGCGGTTCTGATTCCGCTGGCCCGTTTGAGGTACAATATTTCCTTTCAGCTGATCAGGATCTGAATGACAAGGTTCTGATCGGTACATGGTATGTGGACGGTTTAAAGGCTGGTGCACAGAAATACGGTAACACCACATTCAAAGTTCCGTCTGAAATGAAAGCGGGGACATATTATTTGGTCAGATGGATCGATCCAAACGGAGTAGTGACCAATGAGGATTCATCTAATAATATCCAGTTGTCAAAAACCCCAATCGAGGTATTAGCAAATGGAAATGTTGGATTTGAAGGAATTGGGACTATCGTCCCTTCCTCTGTAAGTCCGGGAATTGAGGTTCCCGTTACGGTGATTGTAAATCAAACCCTGAAAGATACAGGAAGACAGGCAAGTGTGACTCTTTTTCTCTCAACAATGAGCAGACCGGATATATCTATGATTCCGGTAGGAATACTATCAATTCCTGAAGGATCAGAAGAAGGAGAACAAGAGGTTGATGGAACCTTGAATATCCCGGTTGATATCAAAGCCGGGTCATACTACCTCTTCACCTCCTTTATTCCGGTTGATCAGATGACCGGAGAAGGATCTCCCTATACATTCTGGTTTAACGAGGATCCAATAATAATAACCCAGTCATCCCAAACTAATATCGAATCTGGAACAAATACGGCTTTTCGGGATGCAGCGCCCGATGTCCTCATATTGGATACTGAACAGCCTGGTGAGGCATTCATCGGTGATTCATTAACAATTACAGATTCAGTGAAAAATATCGGTGGTGCTGAGGCAAACATCGTCAGGGTCGAATACCTGCTCTCTCCAAATACCGACGGGACAAATGGCAGGCATCTTGGATGGCGTACCGTTATGAGTCTAGAGCCTGATCAGACCAGCACTGAACAGAAACTCCTTGGTGTTCCATCAGATATTAAGGCAGGTCTGTATTACCTGGCCAAAAAGATCACTGTCACTTCTGCAATTCTGGAGAAGAATACTCAGAATAATGTATGGGTCAGCAATCAGCCGATTAATATCAGATACAATCCCGCATCACCAATTCCGGATCTGACACACATCAGGACTGTGTGGCCAAAGGCCCAGCCCGGTGAGACTGTTCCGATAACTGACACCATCACCAACGTTGGAAAAGGCTGTGCAAGAGATGTGGCAGTTGCATATTATCTCTCTCCATATCAGATGTTTGATGTTGCGACAGCCAGTTTACTGGGTGTGTGGAGACTTGACTCTATCTGCCCGCTTGAACAGAAGACAAATACAACGCAGGTCACCATACCATCAGATCTTACCAATGGTGAGTATTTCCTCTACTCAGTCATCGATCCCTGTTCGTTCATTGATGAATGTGACGAAGGAATGCCTGAACTGGACAAATCCAATAATATCAATATAGGGAGATTGTATCTGGGCCCTTGTGTCCTCTGTGGCTGATCATTCCTCATTCTCATCTTTTCTAGGGTTTCATATCGTCATGGCGAAGTAAAGACCCGGATGCTTTTTTATCCTTCCTGAGTAATTTGTTCATATGGCTGGCAATACCCTGAGCCCTGCATCACCAGACCAGATTAATCCCGCCACATCAGG
>QKDV01000148.1 GCA_003251955.1 Methanospirillum hungatei | reverse complement strand
GTAAAGTGATTGTCCTGGCCGGCTGATATGACGATACAATCAGGCTGGAATTCTTCAGCAAGGGGCATGATTACGTCCTGAAGCAGGTACTTATATACCCGGACAGAACTTCCGCCTGGAACGGGCATGTTGACTGTATATCCCATCCCTTCTCCAATTCCGATCTCATCTATCTGACCTGATCCCGGGTAAAATGGAAACTGATGAACCGAACAGAAGAGCACTGAGGGATCATTCTCAAAGATCTCCTGGGTTCCGTTCCCGTGATGGGCGTCCCAGTCAAGGATCATGACACGTTTCATCCCTCTTTGCTGGATGTGTCTGACTGCGATGGCCACATTGTTGAGGTAACAGAACCCTCCTCCATGCGCATGTCCCGCATGGTGACCAGGGGGTCTGCAGAGCACAAAAGCATTCCTTACATCCTGGTCAAGCACGGCATCGACAGCAGTGACTGCTCCTCCTGCAGCGAGCAGAGCATCGCCTATCAGGCCTTTGGGAATCCTTGTGTCATAATCGATCATACCACCGGTGACACTAGCCTCTTCGAGAAATCCCACGTATGATGCATCGTGAACAGTCAGTATTTCTGTTCTGGTCGCTTTTCGCGGTTCTATCAGGCTGATTGTTGGGAGATCGAAGATGCCCTCTTCTGTTAACTGGTCCATGGTGTATGCGAGGCGTTCACTACGCTCCGGGTGGGTGGGGCTCTGTTCATGGCGAAGGTATGCCTGTGCAAAAATGATCCCTGTTGTCATGGTGCCTCTGCAGTGATACCCGGTGCTATTCCTATTACAAAATCGGTGATCCTGGCCTGAACACGGCCGCCACGCACTACGTTGTAAGCTGAATACTGACTTGTCACAAGTTCATGCAGGTCCGCTGAAGGTGCTCCTTCACTTCTCGCCATTTCCCTGATCAGTTCTCCGGTATACACGAGGAGATCATCATCGCTCAATCCAATGGGAAGAGGGTGATCGATCCCGTTTAATATGAGAATACCCCGCTGAGAATCTGCATGGGCATGTACACTGATACTGATCCGCGAGACTGCTGCACCAACAGCATTTGCTGACCCTGCATGATCAGGGACATAAAATCGAACCCTTGCTTCGTCTGCCAGATCCGGAATGATGTATGGGGCAAGAAACCCTGCTCCAACAATCAGAGGTGGATCCATGTGGTGGATGATCCCCCCAAGCGTCTCAATGTACTTCCAGTAAGCATCCTCGGCCTTTTGTGAATCAAGACAACATGATCGGGAGGTATCTCCGATATCGGCTCCAAGAACATTGAGGGCATCGGTGAGTGTTGGCTCAGCGCCACCGAACGCACGGGCATTGCCTGATCTGAATTGCAGCAGTTCATCCCTAATACATGAGTCTCCTCCAAATGGTATGGTATCTGCTGATACGGCCTGAATGAGGGTTTTCTTCCCCTGGACAAACAGGGTGTTCAGGATAGGCTTTCCATCGTTTATCAGGACAAGATCCGTTGTTGTGCCACCGATATCAACGATCAGACAGTCCTTCTTTTTAGAAAGGTACACTGCGCCCAGGGCAACTGTGGCCGGGCTTGAATAATAAAGAAGGGAGGGGTTTGCGATCGCCCGGTCATGACCACAGAGCCCCCCGTCTGATGTTACAAAAAGAGAATCCTGATGGTTTTTTCGGATCTTATCGGAGAGTGATGTTACTTTGGATTTTATTCCTGCATTAATCCTGGTAGTGGCAATTCGGGCAGGAAAGTTAAGTCCTCCAAGCGGAGCACTGATTGCGATCTGCTCTTCGTCAAAGAACTGTCTGGCAATATCCCTAACAATCTCCTCCTGAAGTGGGTTCCTGACGGAAAACTTTCCTGCAATTGCGATTCCTTCCGCACGACATCCTTTGAGCAGGTTCTGGATCTCTTCTGTATCAACAGGTTCAAGGATGTCACCACGGGGACCCACCGCACCTTTCACTGCGCCCCCGTATACGAGGCCCGGCCCCGGGATAGTTATTGTCCTGATTCTTCCTGCAGTGCCGGTAATCATTGCATTCAACGGTTGGGATGTACTTACTACCAGCCTTCCGTCATCACCCGCCATCTGCATTGCCTGGTCAAGACCCTTTGAATTAGGGACTTTAATGGTCCGGATATCCTCATCTATCAGCGCAATGTCCGTATTGGTTCCGCCGATATCAATCCCGGTAAACATCTCACATCCCTCTCTGATTAAATTCCCTGACCGCGAATTATATGAACGTTACCGGGACCTGACCTGATTCTGAATATATATATCAGGAACCTGAAATACTTTGATCAATTCGTGCTGGTCTGCTGACATCATGACGCTTAGGTGTGAGGATGGGGAGAGTGTCCTGAAGAAGACCATCGCAGCGGTATTCTACACTCTAAAATTACGTCACATCTCAAAGGTGTATGTGACTGACAGACGTATAGTCATCAAAAACCGTAAAAATGAATTAATTAAGATATCATTCGATCATATTCATGAGATAACTGTTGAGGATCAGTACCGGCTTTGTATCAGATGTAATACTCCTCAGCGTTTTTTTTCCGAGCGTGAAGAGTACACGCGACTCTACCTACATGGTCTGAAAAAGAAGGAAGGAGGTGTAATAGCTCCCTTAGATGACTCTAAGTGGCCTGATGCATGGAGACGGTACCTTAACTCACTGGTTAAAAAATATCAGAAATCTGTAGCCCAGAAAAAACGGGAGATGCAGAACCAGGAAGATGAACTTCTCTTCATAGAAGGGATACAGCGGCGGCCAAATGGTCTTGATCCCTTCGCGATAGTAAAGACGAAGGAGAAAGTTCTGGTCTGGTTTGACGATAACGAACTGAACGCCTGTATAGTGTATGCCACTAGTGAGCACCTGCTTGTCAAAATAAAATCATCAGATTATCTTGTGGTTCCTTATTCTGTTATCTACACTACAAAACCTGAAGGAAAGGAAAGATTCTGTATCACGTTTTCGTTCTCACAGGAGATTGAAGGTTTTTCAACCCCACTCTCAAAAATGTATTTACAGAGAATTCCTGAACCCGGAGAACAATACCCGGCAAAGTTACAGGAACGGTGGATGGAAGGATGGCAATCGTTCTTCAATCAGGTCACTTCAGCATTCAAAGCACACAAAGGTGCTATCAGTCACGACGAGATGCTGGAAATGCTTGTTGAGATGAAGCACAGTCCTACAAAGTATTCGCTCAGTTCATATGCTAAACAGGGGTGGGACCGTGCCTGTGGTCTAGCCGTGGATCGGTTTGGCATGACGGAAGACCTTTACCTGTTTCAGACTTTTCTTCTCAAGGAATATGAGGACATGAAGAACCGGGGAGTGGCAGAGCCTGACCCAGCCCGCCAGGAGGCATATATGGGCTCAGAAATGGCATATAATGCAATCCTGGCATATATCAACCAACACACCCGCTCCCGTTGAAATGATTCAACTATTTTTCATTTTTTCCTGATGCAAATGATAGGATATTTACCTCATGCCCTGCACCTGAAAGTATGGATCCTGAAGAGGAAGCAGTCCGGACCGCTAACCTGATGGCTGTAAGCGTTCGAACTGCACCAAAAGGAAAGGGCACTGACACCATTGAAACTAAGGTTCTGTACGGGCCCGAAATCGCCGAGCTTGCACGGGAGATGGAGACAGTTGGAGCCAGGATTGGATTTCAGTTCTTTATGCGTGATGCCAAAAATATAGCCTCAGCATCAGCATGCGTCCTTATCGGATGCCACGGAGAGCGGCACCTTGGTCTGAATTGTGGAGGATGCGGATTCAGTACCTGTAAAGAGATGTCAGAGGCATTTTCACAGCGAAAAGATGGAACACTGTTTAAAGGCCCGGTCTGTGTAATCCGAATGGCAGATCTTGGAATTGCTCTCGGATCAGCTGCAAAAACCGCTCAAATACACAATGCAGATAACCGCATTTTCTTCTCTGCCGGAGTTGCGGCTCTCTCTCTTGGACATCTTCCCGGTTGCACCACGGCATATGCCATTCCGCTATCAGTTACCGGGAAGAACATTTTCTTTGATCGCCAATTAAAAGCATGACAATTCTGAAGATACGCGGGGGAGATCTTGACCTGGTCGAGTACGATTTCACCTCTTTTAAACCCGGCGAGGATCTGAATACAGCCGGACTTGAAGGAACATATGATCTGAAGATCAGATCAGAGCCGGTTAGTGTCAGGGCTCCGGGACGGATTCATCTGACAGTTCTGGATATGAACCGGTTTGCACCAGGTCATCCGGGTGGGGGGGGCATTGGATTTGCAATTCAGGTTTATGCACAAGCAACAGCCCAAGCGATTCCATCCGGATATGAAATAACATACAACAGACCTGCGATTATTGAGCATTTCCTTATGCTCTTCTCAAAGACTGTTGGATATACCGGGGGGTTTGCAGTAGAAGCCCATGATCATGATTACAAGCATGTCGGTCTCGGGTCTACGAGTACCATCCTCACAGTGGTTGCATCAGCAGTGAACAGGGCAGTAGGAGAGCCTCTTTCACTGGACCAACTCAGGGTCCTGATCGGTCACAACTACGTAGAAGAAACAGAGGGAGGACTTGTTGCGTTCGGGTTTGAAACCGGCGTGGGCCCGGCTGTCAGTACGTATGGAGGGATGGCAGTCATGGGTGATGATCTTGCCATAGTCTACAGGCACGAGTTTGCTGCTGATAAGTACGTGCATATTGTCATACCGCCAAGTTCGATCTCCTCTGCAGGAGAGGAAGAGTTCTCCCTGCTGATGAACAAGGCACGGACACTAGATTACCGGGACCGTGAACAGAAGGCATACTGTACCCTGATGGACTTTATCCCTGCCCTGGGATGCGGTGATCTTCAGCGGATGGGTGATGTTATGTGGGAGATTGAGTTCAGGGGGTCGAAGAGGGCCGAGGTTGAACACCACTCGTTTGAACTCTATCATTATATGAACCGGCTCAGGAAAGCAGGTCTTGAGTTTGTAGGGATGAGTTCAGTAGGTCCGTCCATTGCTATCATCACATCGCTCTCTGCAGAAAAAATTCAGGATATCCTAAAATCAATGGACCTTACTATCGCCATCAGTACCGCGGTTGATAACCGTGGCCTTATCTTTGAGTAATATCGATCAGGATATCGATAATACTCCCCTGTTCAAAAGGATAATCCGTGAGAAGAGTAACATGGTGAGAATGAATATCGGGGCAGGGGCATGAGACCGATGGGATGTACCCTCTCCGGGGGACTTATCTTCTTCTCGCCGGTTATCAACCGGGTATTGCGTCTGTCAATTCCGTTTCTTCTAGGAATCGGGATGCTTCTGGTGCTCTATTCAATTTATGATTATAACACATTTCTAGAACTTGCAAGTCTTGTTATTCTGTACTTTATCCCGCCGGCCGGGAAAGAGAGCCTTATTCCTGCTGCAATAGCCTTGGGCATTCCATGGTATACGATATGCGCCATATTTACTTTCATTGATATCATCTCATGTCTATTCCTGCTCTGGAATTTTGAGATCCTTTTGTCAATTCCGTTTATAGGGCCCCGGTTGATACGACTCATGCATAAGGGAAGAGAATTCCTTTCAAAACATGAATGGCTGGAGCGACTTTATCTTGTTGGCCTGGCTGTCTTTGTTTTCTTCCCGTTACAGGGGACAGGTGCGGTGTCTGGGACGGTAATTGGAAAGATGGCCGGGATGCCGCCGATAGAGATCTTCTGTGCAATTAGTATTGGGTCAACTCTTCACAGTTTGATCATCGGGCTTTCGGCGTATGCACTGAACAAGTATCTTGGTCTTAACCTCTGGTACATGGTCGTATTCATTCTTGGAGTCATCGTTCTGATCTCTGTGGTAACATATCTCTGGTACCGTAATACTGAGACTGAATGCACGTCTAATGACCAGTCCTGATACAGACCTCAATCCATAAATTTGATTTTTCAGTTAAATTTTACCGGGAGCGGGCCCACGAATAGACAACAAGGGCTGATGATCCAAGGATACTCAAGATAAAAAGCAGGCTTACAATACTGAAGATGAGATCACGGTATGTAGCAAGCCAGGGGAGTATTCCGCAAAGATATCCAAATCCACATACGATGAACGGCCAGAGAAATGCACCAAGTATATTGTAAGCAGTGAACTGGTTGATCCTCATCCGGCTTATTCCCGCAAGAAAGGGGACGATGGTCCTGATGATCGGGATGAACCGTCCGATTGTGATTGCAGTGTTTCCCCATCTGCAATAGAAATCTCCGCTCCTTTTCAGATCTTTTTCGGTGATGATCCGGGAGAAGTGCCTGGTGATGAGGGGCAGGCCAAGGCGGAATCCAAGCAGGTAACTGATTTCATATCCTAAGAATCCTGCAAGGATGTATGCGATCAGGAGATATGATATGTCCAGGAATCCTCCTGCTGCGAGCATTCCTGAGAGGAAGAGCAGGGAGTCTCCAGGGAGCCAAATCATCGGGGGCACTCCGTTTTCAAGCAGGATGATCATGAAGAGGATCAGATATATAAAAAGACCAAAAGTGCCTGCAGCGTTCGTAAGATCTCCTGTCATGAACTGGGGCACTGCTTCGGTCAGCATCAGAAGAAGTTATACCGCCTTCCCCCATTTCTACTCTGCTGCGAAACAGATCCAACTCTTTAACCCTTTCCGGGTAGACCTTCCTCTTCCAAAGCCGGCGAAACCGGACGGAGTCTCCTTCCATGCATGAATACGGGATTGCCTATGATATTTTTGAGACTGCACGGCGTGCGGCTGTCGAGCATCATGCCCGGTCTATCAGTAAAGTGTGTGTAGATGTGGGTGAGATCTCGATGATCAATCCTGAACAGGTTGAGTTCCTGTTCAAGTCTATTGTAGAAGATCAGCCACTCTTTGCCGGGGTCGAACTGGTCTGCTCGGTCATAAAGCCGGAAACGCGGTGTGAGTGTGGCTATGTGGGCAGTGAGATCTATGTCTGCCCTCAGTGCGGCGCTCTTCCGTCTGTTGAGAAAGGGAGGGAGATTGTGGTGACAAATATTGAGATAGAGGCTGATGAGGAATGAAAGTAACGCTGATGCATGGAGCCGGTGGAGAAGTGATGGGAGAGGTGATCGATATTGTCTCAAAGATCACCAACAAGAATGCCGGAGGGATTGGTCTCGAATCACTTGATGACGGGGCAGTGATCCCTATTGGTAATTCCCAGGTCGTCTTTACTACCGATTCACATATTGTCAGGCCTCTCTTCTTCCCGGGAGGAGATATCGGGAGGATTTCTGTCTGCGGGACTATCAACGACCTCGCCATGATGGGTGGAAAGCCCATTGCTATTTCCTGCGGACTTGTTCTTGAGGAAGGATTCGAGTTTGAGGATATCAACCGGATAGTTGATTCTATGAACGAGGCCCTGAACGAGGCAGGTGTTGCACTTGTCACAGGCGATACAAAGGTGATGGAAAAAGGCAGTCTTGACAAGATCATGATCAACACTGC
>QKDV01000234.1 GCA_003251955.1 Methanospirillum hungatei | reverse complement strand
GAGTTGGTTATCAAAAACGATGACTCCGTCAAGGATTGGACGGATCTGACGCATATTAATTGCAGCACGTATCAGCCGTTCCTCTCCCTCATCATTAGAAGGGAGCGTTACTAGGGCAAACACAGGCTCAAACATCGTCTCCCTGATGATCTCAACCAGATGGGGTGTCAGATCTATAAGGCCTCCTCCGAGCCCTGCACAGAGGAGAACCGCATCATGGCCCCCGGCATCATTGGAACGGAGACGTGCTTTCACCTCATCAATGGTAAAAGTGGTGGTCAGGAGTTCTGGTGTGGATATTGAGTCTCTTGGAAAGTAAATCTTATGTTCTCGGTTTATATTTTTAAGATTCTCGAGAATAACGGGATCATTATCTACTGCTATGGCATGTACAGAAGTGCCACGGGTTGATCTGCCGGTCTGTTCTGCGATTGCATCAGCAATTCTGCTTCCAGCCGTGCCAAGTCCTAATATCAAGAGTCTCAATTTATCACCCGTTACACGATAACCCTCAAGCCAGTCGTTGAAGTGTATATATGTACTCCTCTAATCTCATAAAGAATATCTGGGGGCATCATAAAAATTTGCCCGTAACTGCCGATATGTCCCGTAACTCCATGCGTCTGCAATTATTTTTCTTTCTTAATAGAGATATTCGCATAGAACTCCGAGTGATTTCGCTTTATTTTTCTAATATTGCCTGATTACTTGAGATTCAAATAATAATGTTTTTACCGATGCGGGTTTTATTAATTTTTTGAGGTGACAGACCTTGAGTTATGGTATAGAATTCGTTCCAGGAAACATTAACGTCAAACAGGTGGTCAATTACTGTAAGCTTGCAGAATCAAAGGATATTGATTTTGCATGGATTACCAACCACTACAACAACCGCCACTGCTACCCAACCCTCGCAGCAATTGCTCAGGCAACAACAACCCTGAAGATGGGCCCGGGTATTATGAACGCCTTCACTGACACCCCTGCTGCAATGGCATCCTTTGCATGCACCCTTGACGAAATATCAGAGGGCCGTGCAGTCATGGGTATCGGACCAGGTGACCTCTCAACCCTTCCAAAACTTGCAATCAGCCCTGATAAACCAGTCGGCCGCCTCGAGGAAGCAGTTGTGCAGATGCGTAAACTCATCGCAGGTGAACAGGTTTCAAAGAGCGGAATGAAATTCTTTGATTACGACGGCGCCAAGCTCACCGGTGTCAGCCTCCCAGGAAAGAAGGGCATTCCGATGTACATCGGCGCACAGGGTCCAAAAGTCCTTGAACTCGCCGGTACCATCGGAGATGGTGCACTGATCAACGCATCCAACCCCAAAGACTTCGATGTAGCCATCCCAATCATCAAGGCAGCCTGTGAGAAGGTTGGCAAGAAGAACTTCGATATCGGTGCATACACCGCAATGTCCATCGACAAGAACGAGAAGAAGGCACGCAATGCAGCAAAGATTGTTGCAGCATTTATTGCAGCCGGATCTCCAGAGCCACTGCTCCAGCGCCACGGTCTTGACCTTGCAAAGGTTGCAAATATTAAGGCAGCACTCGGCAAGTTTGACTTCAAGACTGCTGGAGAAAATGTCGACGATGCAACCATCGATGCATTCACCATTGCAGGAACCCCAGACACTGTCAAGCAGAAGTGTGAGGACCTGATGAAATCCGGTGTTACCCAGGTTATCTTCGGATCACCACTCGGCCCGGATGTTGTCAACTCCATCCGCCTGCTCGGAAAGTACGTAGTCTGAGCGCAACACTCAAATCCCCTTTTTTCGGTTCATATTTATAGTAAAATGCCCTACGTGAGGAGTAGGGCAGGCAGATGTTTACCTCTTTTAAAACAGAGCACGCAAGCGGCTTTATCGAATACCGTACTGAGGAACTGACAGAACTTAAGACCAGAATCTGCCCGGAACGTCTTAAAAGAGGTATTGGTGGTGAATATACCCCTTCCTATGACCGTGAGGGCTGTCCATTCTGTCCGGCTCTGATTAATAAGGTGACTCCAGTATTTCCTGATGGAAAACGGATTAATATTGGTGAAAGTGTCACCTTTCCAAATCTATACCCGTTTGCAGCTTACCATGTAGTAACCGCAATAACACATGAGCACACTCCTCTGAAGTTTACTCCAAAGCAGATTGAAGATGCCCTCCTTGGACAGATAAATGCTCTAAAAGATCAGACCGGGTATGTATCAATCAATTGGAATTATCTCCCATCTGCAGGAGCTTCACTTCCTCATCCCCATCTTCAGGGATTATGTGATCACTGTCCTGATACACTACCCGCTCACTATCTCTCTGCAGGGGCAAAATATTCGGAATTGTATGGGAAGAGGTATTTCGAACAGGTTAGGGAGTTTGAATTGCAGAATATGCGGGATCTTTCAGGTACCCGGCTATTCTGGTATGCAAATCCGGTTCCGATTGGTGAACGGGAGATCCGGTGTCTTCTACCTCTTACAACCCTTCAGGAGTTTAGTAGGGTAATTGAGGATTTTGCAGTTGACCTGATAACAATTCTTAAGTTTTACAAAGAACTAGGAACAAGTGCGTTCAATATGGCAATCTTCTTCGGACGTGATGAGGACCGTGGTCACTTCTCCGCGTTTTGTGTTCACTCATATCGCGCATTAACCCGAACCCTCTCTCAACATCAGATACTGCTTTTATGGAACGGCTACACCTGGAACCAGTGATTCTTACCCTTCCTGAAGATCTGGCAGAAACCTGGAGAGAATCACTGAAGAATTAGTTCTGTCTGACGATTCATCACAGGAAAGAGAAAAAAATTGAAATGAGAAGAGCCGATTATTCAGGCTTGCTGATGAGGGTCTTCTTTGCAACGCGGGTTCCGTCGTTCTTGTGTGGCTTGCGGATGACGGCGTCGGTTGCCTTCTCCATCTCACGTGCCTCATCACAAAGGAATGCGGCCTGGCGCATCATCTCGTGTGCAGAGCAGACGATTGGAGTGTAGTTCTCAAAGCCCTTGGTCATGAAGCAGCCCTTGACATTGACTCCTGCAACAGCTGCGGATATCTCGTATGCTGCCCGTGCTTTTGCATAGGCGTAGGGGTTGCTGAATTCGCCCTCGACAGCCTTGTCAGAAGTCATTACAATCTTTGGCAGTGCGAGGTCCTTGCCCTTCTTTCCTGCCTTGACCTGGTCGATGACTTCATCAAGAGCCACCTGAAGTTTGCGGAATGCACCGGTGATTGAGAGGACCTTGACAAGGTTCCCGTTGAAGTCTGCCATCTCGATGGGGTCAAGGAATTCGCGGCGTGCACCTATCATGGAGTCAGCCTTCATGATGATGTATCCGAATTCGCTTGCCTTGAGTGCTTCCCACTCTTCCTTCTTGGAGGTGATGTCGTCGGTGATGACAACACAGGGAATGCCTGCTGCAGCGAGTGCCTCGCGTGCTCCTTTTGGTCCTGGGAGAACTCCGTTTGGAGAAACAACAACACAGAAGTCCGGACCCCATGCCTTCATGTTTGAGACAACACGGTCGATATCTTCTGGCTGGAGTTTGGTCCCCGAGGTGGCCATAAAGGTCTGCATATCTTCACGGTCTGCCCTCTCATCGAGGAGAAGTTCTGCCATGACGCCGCTTGCAATATTTCCAAGTTTTGCAATTCCTACTTTTACTACCATTGCACACCTCTGTGTGTTCAACGATACTATGATAAATATCATAATAAAGGTTGTGAAATCGTTTTTTGGGAGTTTATAATGTAATAAAATTAGCAAAGTGCATTACTCATCGACTCTGGTATTTTTTCTGAACAAACTCATCATAAAATAGATAAAATGTGCATTGTTAACGAAAACAGTTTAAATTATCTCAATCTTATTCATAAGTATGAAAGAAGGGCTACTGACCGACCGACAGAAAGAGGTTTTAAGATACCGGAAGTCAGGCCTGACTCAACAACAGATTGCTGATATCATCAATACATCAAAGGCTAATGTCTGCACTATTGAGAAATCTGCGATGGAGAATATCAAGCGTGCGAGAGAGACTATTGAATTCTTCCATAGTCTGGATTCACGCCATCTCTGTACGATTGGGAAAGGTCAGGATCTGCTTGAGTCTGTTCAACAGATATTTGATGAGGCAGAAAAAATTGGTATCAAGGTCAAGTATGATACAGTTCAGCTTATGAACAGAATTCGTGATGAAATCCCTGAAAAGAATCGATCACGATATGTGAGAAATCCAATAGACGTCTATATCAAGGATGATGGGGACCTCTATTTCGAGTAAACTCTCTCATATCAATACATTTATTACTCTTTTTCTCTCATATGTATGAAGCCTGAATCTACTGGCACTTTTATGTTCCAGTATATTTGATGGTCAATTCGTAGAAAAATGACATTTCTGCGGAGTGACAGGATTGCGTTCATCGCAATGGGCTGATATAGTGGGATGTGATTTCGGCAAGGGTGGACGATGCGGCCCATAATCTGTGAGTGATCACAGGTTAAGCCAGAATTTCACGCATCTTACGAGAGACCGGTATTTGAACGCATTACATCTGACTGCCTGACTACACGCCGAGGAATTTGTTCTGGCACCCTGAAAAAAGAGGGCGCGTATGACCTTTGGTACCTTGGTGGTGTGGGGAGAGGCAGGTCTGAATGTTCGTTCAGTAGAAGTTTCGCAATATGCAGCTTCTGCTGTAGGTTATACTTCGTGTCTCTGATCCTGCATCGACTATCATTCTGGCAGAAGTGCTGGAAATGATCTGATACAGACAGAAGGACTGATTGAAAAATGCCAAACGTACACAGACCCCGCATGGGTTCCCTGGCATTCAGCCCAAGAAAACGGGCGAAGAGCCAGGTACCGAAATATCATGCATGGCCCGCATATGAAGGAGAGCCAGCGCTCCAGGGTTTTGCCGGATATAAGGTTGGAATGACCCATGTCATCATGGTCGATGACCATGTAAAAAGTCCAAATGAAGGCAAGGACATCATGGTTCCTGTCACGGTTGTTGAAGTACCTGACATGAAGGTTGCTGCAATCCGTGTATACCGCAAAGATACCTACGGTCAGCACCCAATGACCGAGATCTGGGCAGAGAACTTTGAGTCTGACCTTGGACGCAGAATCAAGTTGCCAAAGAATTATAAGCGCGATGAGGCTGAAAAGAAGATTCGCGAGGCAATTGAAGCAGGAAAAATTGTCGACGTTGTTGCCATAACTTATACCCTGCCAGCTCTTCTCACCGGAGTTCCAAAGAAGGTTCCTGACCTTATGGAGACAAGAATCGGTGGAGGAAGCATGGCAGAGCGGTTCGACTTTGCTGTCGGAATGCTTGGCAAGGATGTTGACATCCGTGGCATGTTCCAGGTCGGTCAGTACACCGATGTTACTGCAATCACCAAAGGAAAGGGTACTCAGGGTCCGGTCAAGCGCTGGGGAGTTCACCTCCGTAAACGCAAGCACTCACGTGGTGGCAAAGAACGCCATGTCGGAACCCTCGGACCATGGACTCCGCACCATGTACGGTGGCAGGTTCCAATGATGGGTCAGATGGGATACCAGCAGCGGACTGAATACAACAAGCGCCTCATCCGGATCGGCGAAGATGGCGCTGATGTAACTCCTGAAGGTGGATTCCTGCACTACGGTGAAGTCCGAAGCAGGTATATTCTCATCAAGGGTTCACTCCCGGGCCCGTGCAAGCGTCTTGTAAGAATCAGACACGCAATCCGCCAGGGTGAGCACAAGGTTCGTGAACCAGTGGTTGAACACGTGAGCCAGCAGAGCAAGCAGGGGTGAGTTAGATGAAAGCACAGGTTTTATCATTATCAGGTTCGGTTGATCACGAGATCGAACTCCCGGCAGTCTTTGCATCCGAATATCGTCCTGATCTCATTAAGAAGGCGGTAATCTCAATCCAGAGTCACCGGTACCAACCCCATGGAGCGTATGTTTATGCAGGAATCACTAAATCAGCCGTAGGCTGGGGTAGTGGTCGTGGTGCATCACATGTTCCCCGTCTGAAGAACAGCTCACGGGCTGCAAAGGTTCCCCAGGCAAAGGGTGGTCGTGAGGCTCATCCGCCTGTAGTCCAGAAAGTCCTGACCCGCGACATCAACCGCAAGGAGAGAAGAAAAGCTCTCGGTTCAGCAATTGCAGCAACCATCAGCGAAGATCTTGTCAAGTCCCGCGGTCATGTCTTTGAAGGTTCTCTTCCGTTTGTTCTCTCCAATGAGTTTGAGTCTCTTGGGAAGACCAAGGATGTTATCGCAGCCCTGCGTGCAATCGGTGTTTACAACGATATTCTCAAGGCTGAAGGATCACGCAAGGTCCGTGCAGGTCGCGGAAAGATGCGTGGACGCCGGTACAAGCAGCGCAAGAGCCTGCTCATCGTTACCGGAAGTGAGCCTCTGCGTGCAGCACGCAACCTTGCAGGTGTTGACGTCTGCCCGGTTAACAGTCTGAATGTTGAACTCCTCGCTCCAGGAACCCAGTCTGCACGGCTTACTGTCTGGACCGAAGATGCAATCGTCAGACTCGGGGGTGAACAATAATGGTTCTGAAGTACCCGCATGCAACTGAAAAGGCAACCTACGGGGTAGAGAACGAGAGCAAACTCCAGTTTGTTGTAGATCGCAACGCAACAAAACCAGAGATCAAGAAGGCGGTCGAGAAGATGTTCGGCCAGCAGGTCACCTCAGTGAGGACGATGATGACCACCAAAGGTGAAAAGAAAGCCATCATCGGATTTACTAATGAGAAGGCCGCAGAGGAGATCCTCAGCCGTCTCGGCATAATGTAAGGTGGTGTAAGATGGGACATCGAATCACAACACAGAGCCGTGGACACGGAGGATCAACCTACCGTGCACCGTCACACCGGTACAAGGCAGCCCTGCGCCACCTTGGACGCAATGACAACACGGTTAACGCGGTTATTATTGATATTGAGCATGATCCGGCCAGGCATACTCCAATTGCCAAGGTCGAGGTTGAGGGTAGTGAGAAGAAGTACGTTCTAGTTCCGGAAGGCCTTGGAATTGGGGACACAATGTCCTGGGGTTCTGATGTTGCATACAAGAACGGAAACACACTCCCGATGTCTGCAATTCCAACCGGTTCATACATCTGCAATATCGAAGCCAGACCAAACGATGGTGGTAAGTTCGTCCGTGCAGGCGGTGTTCAAGCATTGATCACCGACAAGATGGATGGCCGGGTTGCAGTCCGGATGCCAAGCGGAAAGACCAAGTGGTTCAACGGCCAGTGCCGTGCAACAGTTGGTGTTGTCGCAGGTGGCGGTCGCAGCGAGAAGCCGTTCGTCAAGGCCGGTAAGAAATATCACAAGATGAAGAATACCGCAAGCAACTGGCCACGGGTCAGAGGTGAGGCTATGAACGTCATCGATCACCCATTCGGTGGTGGAGGACATCAGCACGCCGGCAGACCAAAGACAGTGAGCCGTGGAACATCCCCGGGCCGCAAGGTAGGGCACATAGCTGCACGCCGTACAGGCGGTAGGAGGTAACCGGATGGCAAAGAAGATACAGAAGAAGCTGCCAAGGCGAAAGGAGGAGTTCACATACCATGGATTCAATGCCGAGGCGCTCAAAGCCATGAGCATTGAGGAACTGCTTCCGGTTATGCCCTCCCGGGCACGCCGGAAGGTTCTTCGTGGATGGACCATCAGCGAGGATAAATTCCTTGCTGATCTGCGAAAGGGTGGCGCCAGGGTCAAGACCCATGTCCGTGACATGATCATTCTCCCAGAGATGATCGGACGTGAGATTGAGATTTATAACGGTAAGGAGTTTGTAAAGGTTGAGATTCAGCCTGAATCAGTATTCCATTACCTTGGCGAATTCGCTCTGACAAGAAGGAAAGTCTCTCACGGTTCTGCCGGTATCGGAGCAACCCGGTCGAGCAAGTTCGTTCCACTGAAGTGATGCGAATGGGAAGAATCGAGTATTCAAACAAGGTGGAAGGGGACAATCTGGCTCGCGGCCGGGTAAATGAGGCACCGATCTCCCCCAAGCATGCAATTGAGATTGCCCGGTTTGTCAAGGGGAAATCCCTTGCAGAGGCTGAGGCATACCTGCATGATGTGGTGGATCTGAAAAAGGCCATCCCCTTCAAGCGGTTCAACAGAAATGTTGCCCACAAGCGTGGTCTTGTTGGTTGGGATGGCGGACGCTATCCACAGAAGGCAAGCCAGGTTTACCTCCGGCTTTTTAACAGTGTCCGTAAGAACGCTGAATACAGCGGACTTGACACTGAAAAACTTCGGATCATTCACGTGTCAGCAAACCGTGGTATCCGCCGCCGGAGTTTTATGCCACGTGCAATGGGCCGTGCAACACCAAAAGATCGGCAGACCGTCAACATCGAGATGATCGTCTCTGAGCAGGAGGCCTGAAGGTATGGCAGTAGAACGTAAGTTTGTAGCAGACGGTGTCCGGAAGGTCAGGGTAGAGAAGCACCTCTCCCGTGAGCTCAAGCGTGCCGGGTATGGCGGTATGGATCTCATCCGTACTCCTCTCGGCACCCAGGTGACGATCTTTGCAGAGAAGCCGGGTATCGTCATTGGAAAAGGTGGAAAGGTCGTTCGCGGCCTGACCCAGGATCTCGCTACAGTCTATGGGGTAGAGTCCCCTCAGATTGAGGTCCAGCAGGTTGATAATCCAAACCTGAATGCACAGATTATGGCCGAGCGGCTTGCCAGTGCTCTTGAACGTGGCTGGTATTTCAGGAAAGCAGGTTCATCCACGATCCGTAGGATCATGGAGTCCGGTGCACTTGGCTGCGAAGTTGTCATCTCTGGAAAACTTACCGGAGCCCGTGGTCGTGTCCAGAAGTTTACTGAAGGATACATCAAGCACTCCGGAGATCCTGTAAATACCATCGTTGAGAAGGGATTCGCAGTAGCAATCAAGAAACTCGGCGTTATCGGTGTTCAGGTCAGGATCATTCCACCAGGTGCACAGCTTCCTGATCACTTCCAGGTAACAGCAGTTCTTGAGAAGAAGAAGGCAAGCCTCGCTCCTCATCTCACAAAAATCGCAGCAGAATCTGCTGATGAGGAGGATGTTCCTCTTGAAGAGATGGCCGGCGAGCCAGATGTTGAGGAGGATCTCTAATGGCAATCTTCCGAGCACATGATGTCAGCCAGCTCTCTGATGTCGAACTGGTAGAACAGGTCGACAAACTCAAGATGGAACTGATCCAGTACCATGGGAAGGTCAGTGCTGGTGGAGCTCCTGAAAACCCGGGTCAGATCCGCGAGATTCGCAGGACCATTGCCCGGATGAAAACCGAACAGAACCGCAGAACCCGGGCATGATCACACCGCAGAACATCCTGTTCCATGAACTCATCGGAATGGATGTTGCGGTTGTACGTGCCTCAAATCCTTCCCTCGTGGGAATAACGGGTCTCATCATCGACGAGACCAGAAACACGGTCAGAGTTAAGACCGAATCCGGTCTGAAGATGATGGGAAAGAAGGGAATAACCCTTCGGACCCGGCTTCCCGGGAAAAAAGTCGTTGATCTGGATGGCTCAGCACTCCTGATGGCTCCGGAGAGACGGACAACAATGCGAATCAGAAAATAGAGGTTCATAATGGCAAGAAATATCGGATTTAACGTCCCAACACCGGAAAAAGAGTGTTCTGACGTAAACTGCCCGTTCCATGGCACCTTGCCGGTGCGCGGCCAGGTGATCACCGGCAAAGTCGTGAGCGACAAGATGACGGGGTCGGTAGTGATCAGGAGGGACTACCTGCACTTTGTCAAGAAGTACCAGCGGTACGAGAAGCGGAGTTCAAAGATTCATGCACACAACCCACCATGCCTGCATGCAAGGGTTGGAGACACCGTGAGCATTGCTGAGTGCAGACCGCTCTCCAAGACCAAGACCTTCGTGGTCATTGAGGTGAACAAGTCATGAAGGGCCTTGGGATAAAGGTCCCACGCTCAGTAAGCACCGGAACCAGAATGGCCTGTGCAGACAACACCGGAGCACGGTTAGTACAGGTCGTCTCGGTCTTCGGATACCATGGTGTCAGACGCAGGCAGCCAAAACTCGGACTTGCTGACATCGCCACGGTGAGTGTCAAGAAGGGAACACCCGACATGCGCAGGAAACTCGTGCGTGCCGTGGTCATCCGCCAGAAGAAAGAGATTCGCCGCCCAAGCGGACTTCGGCTCAGCTTTGAGGATAACGCCGTTGTGGTCGTCGATGAGAAGAATGAACCACGTGGAACCGAGATTAAGGGTCCGGTTGCTCGTGAGGTCGCGATCCGATACCCACGTATCGGCTCGATGGCCACGATCATCGTGTGAGTGGTGTGAATGGTAAGGATTGCAAGCAAACAACCTAGAAAACAGCGCAAAGCTCGGTACAATGCTGCGCACCACGAGCGCGGATCACTTCTGCACGCTCCTCTCTCCAAGGAACTGCGTGAGAAGTACCACCAGAGAAGTGTCCGTGTCATCAAAGGAGACACCGTAAAGGTTGTCCGTGGTGACCATGTCGGTACATCAGGCTCTGTGGATTATGTAGAAACCAAGAAATCCCAGATCATCGTTGACGGCGTATCTGTCAAGAAGGCAGACGGTACTGAAGTACCACGCCCGATTGATCCCTCAAATGTCATAGTTACCGAACTGAACCTTGAGGACAAGCGACGCGAGCAGAAACTGGGTGGTGAATAAGATGGGACAACACCTGAAGAGAGTTGTAGCACCAAATTCCTGGGGTATTGCAAGAAAGACGACCAAGTTCGTCATGAAGCCCTCCCCGGGACCGCACAACACCAATGCACTGCCAATCGCTGTCTGGCTTCGGAATCATATCCGGGTAGCCCGCAATATGAAGGAGGTTAAACAGATCCTTCGTCAGCGTGATGTAATTGTGAACGGTCGTGCATGCAGACATGCAGACATGGGTATTGGTATCTTTGATATCATTTCCATCCCGAAGACAGGCAAACACTACCGGATTCTTCGTGATGCAAAAGGCCGGCACAAGACCATCCAGATCGATGCAGAGTCTGCTCAGTCCAGACTGGTCAAGATCACCAATAAGACCATCATCAAGGGTGGCAAGGTTCAGCTGAACCTGCGTGATGGATCAAACATCATCGCAGACAACAGTTACAAATCCGGTGACTCGGTTGTTCTCTCCCTGAAAGACGGTGAGATGAATAAGATCCTCGATCACTTCCCATATCAGACCGGTAACATGGTTATGGTCATTGGTGGGAAGCACTCCGGAAACATTGCACGGATCACTGACCGTGTTATTGTTAACGGCAGCCTTCCAAACCGTGTCCTCCTGAAGGATGAGGAGACCGGCGCCACCTTCGAGACCATCGATGAGTATGTTGTTACAGTTGGCCGTGAGAAGTCAGCAGTTGACAACTGGGGGATTGAGGAATGAACCCAAACCGCGAGGTTTCCATCGATAAGATCGTCGTTCACATGGGTGTCGGCGAGGCTGGAGATCGTCTGGTAAGTGCAGAGAAGATCATGAATGAGATCACCGGGAACAAACCAGTTCGCGGTGTCGCAAAGCAGACAATTCCTGCATTCGGACTTCGCAAGGGTCAGCCACTCAGCTGTAAGACAACTCTGCGTGGTGCTGTAGCAGAAGAGTTTCTGACCACCTCCCTAAAGGTAGTCGGGAACAAACTCTCGGCACGGGCTGTTGACCAGCAGGGGAATTTCTCCTTTGGTATCGAAGAACACACCGATTACCCGGGTCAGAGTTATGATCCAAAGATCGGAATCTTTGGTCTTGATGTTACAGTCGTTGTTAAACGCAACGGTGTTCGGATTTCCCGCAGACACATCCAGGCCAAGAAACTCCCGCTGAAACAGCGGGTCGCCCATGATGACACCGTTAGCTTCCTGGGTCAGAAATATGGAGTGGAGGTTCAGTAATGTCTGAGAAGGCTGGAAAGGAAAGGACAAAGGTTTTCGGACGCGGAGCACACGAGTGCAAACTCTGTGGACGTAAGCAGGGACTTGTCCGCAGATACAGTATATACTTCTGCAGACAGTGCTTCCGGGAATGGGCCAGCAAGCTGGGCTTTAAGAAACTGAACTGAGGAGGAGAGTAATGGCAAGACTGAATACGGTTGCGGATGCGTTATGCACACTCAAGAACGCTGCAGATACCGGACGGGCTGAATGCATCGTCCAGCCTGCAGGTACCTTGATCGGTGAAATGCTCCGCGTTATGAAAGAAGCCGGTTATATCAGGGAGTACACCCTTGTTGAGGACGGTCGTGGTGGCCAGTTTAAGGTCGCCATGTCTGGTATGATCAACAAGTGTGGTGCCATCTCCCCCCGGTACTCGGTAAAGCTGGCTGAAATGGAGAGCTGGGAACAACAGTACCTCCCATCCAAAAGCATCGGAATGCTGCTAATCTCCACTTCAAAAGGGGTTATGCCTCATCATGAAGCACGTCAGCTTGGAATTGGCGGCGAACTGCTGGGGTACGTTTACTAAGGGTGGAACAGATGTCAGCTCAAAGAACTGTATCTATTCCGGAAGGAGTCACCGTTACAATGGTTGACTCCGTTCTTAAGGTAAAAGGACCGAAAGGCGAACTCCAGCGTGACATGTGGCACCCGGCAATCAAAATTACTGTTGAGAACGGGCAGGCTGACTTCATCACTGAGTCGCCAAAGAAGCAGGTCGTTGCAATGGTAGGAACCCTTGCATCACACTGCAAGAACATGTGTACCGGTGTGACCAACGGCTACCAGTACAATCTCAAGGTTGTCTACAGCCACTTCCCAATTCAACTGAAGATGCAGGGAGAAAAACTTGAGATTGTCAATTTCCTTGGTGAGAAATACCCACGGTATGCACGTGTCCTTCCGGGAACATCAGTAAAACTCGGAACCGACGAAGTGACTGTGACCGGTATTGACAAGGAACTGGTCGGTTCAACCGCTTCAAACATCGAAAAGGCAACCCGGATCCGGGATCGTGACCCACGTGTCTTCCAGGACGGGATTTACATCGTTGCCAGGGGTGAGCAGTAATGGTATCAGAGATCAGACGTCTCCTTCGTGTAAGAAAGGCAAAAGAAGCCCGGTTTAAACGTGAGGGCGTTGATAAGAAGGTAACCATCAAGGACTCCTGGCGTAGACCCCGTGGTCTGCACAGCAAGCAGAGGAAACTCCGCAAGGCAAAGGGTGCCCACCCGGATCCAGGGTACGGCAGCCCTCTCGCAGTCCGTGGTATGCACCCATGCGGTCTTCGGGAAGTCCGTGTCTGCAACCTGAACGATATGGCAGGTGTCGACGCAGCAACCCAGGCAATCCGCATCAGTGCAACTGTAGGTCGCAAGAAGCGTGAGATCATCCAGAACAAGGCCGCAGAAGCAAAAATCCGCGTTCTTAACTGGAAGGATGCAACCAAGCCGGTGTCAGCAGGAAAATCTGCATCAAAAGTCGCCAAGACTGATGCAAGTGAGGAGGAAGAATAAATGAGTCAGATTTCTGGTCAGAGACGCCTGGCTGCTGAGGTCCTTAAATGTGGCCTCAACCGCATCTGGTTCGATCCTGAAAAGATCGACGATGTGCAGCGGGCAATCTCTCGTGAAGACATCAGAAACCTGATCACGGAGGGAGCTATTGCTGCCCATCAGAAGGTAGGCAACTCCCGTGGACGGGCACGTATCATGATGGAAAAGCGGAGTTATGGACACCGTAAGGGTCCAGGCCGCAGAAAGGGAGCTATCGGTTCCCGCACCGTCAGCAAGGAACGCTGGGTTCAGCGTATCCGTGCCCAGCGGAAGGTACTCCGTGACCTGCGTGAATCTGGTGAGATTGAACGTTCCGTCTACCGCCGGTATTACCGACGTGCAGCTGGTGGTCAGTTCAGGACTGTAGCACACCTGAAGGCCCAGATAGAGATTGGGAGGGCACAGTAATGGCAACAGGTCCACGATACTTCGTCTCCTTCCGCCGCAGGCGTGAAGGGAGAACCGACTACCATGCAAGACACAAACTGGTGGTATCTGTCCGTCCGCGGATGGTTGTCAGAAAGACCAACAAGCACATTATCTGCCAGATGGTCACTGCTCACCTCGAAGGAGACCGGACTCATATCACCGCGAACTCTGCAGACCTTCGCAAGTTCGGGTATGAGGGCTCACTGAGCAACACCCCGGCAGCATACCTGACCGGCATGCTCTTTGCAGTTCGTGCACTCAATGCAGGGAAAGACACCGCTATCCTCGATATCGGTCTTAACCGTGCAAGTGCAGGAGCACGTGTCTTTGCCGCACTGAAGGGTGCAGCAGAAGCTGGTCTTGACATTCCGCACTCTGAGGATATTCTTCCTTCTGACGAGCGGTGTAACGGAGAACATATCGCAGCATATGCCCCCGACCGTGCAGGTTCCCTGCCTGCCAATGTAGCAGCAGCTCGGGACGCAATCATGGGGGAGCTGAACTGAGATGGCATACGAGAAGACAGAATGGGTACCCCTGACTGGTCTTGGACGCATGGTCCAGGCCGGTGAGATTAAGAGCATTGACGAGGCGCTCGCCAGTGGGAAACCCATCAAGGAACCTGAGATCGTTGATGCATTCCTCCCTGACCTCGTGGATGAGGTGCTCGACATCAACATGGTACAGAGGATGACCGACTCCGGTCGTCGTGTCAAGTTCAGGGCTGTAGTCGTCGTTGGAAATCGCGACGGCTACATCGGCTTTGGACAGGGTAAGGACTCCCAGGTTGGAGACGCGATCAAGAAAGCGATCGTAAACGCCAAGACACACGTGATCAAGGTAAAACGTGGCTGTGGTTCATGGGAATGTGGATGTAACAACCCACACTCAATACCCATGCAGGTTACCGGTGTTGCAGGCAGTGTGAAAGTCACACTCATGCCAGCACCACAGGGAATCGGCCTTGTAACTGGAGACATCGGCAAAAAGGTGCTTCAGCTCGCCGGTATTCGTGATGTATGGGCACAGACCGAAGGTCAGACCCGGACTACCATCAACTATGCCAAGGCAACCTTCAACGCTCTGAAAGCAACCAACATGATCAGGCTGGGAGGAAAGGAGTAATGTATGCAGTTGTTCAGGTCCGCGGAACGGTTAAGACCCGCCGGGAGATCAAGGACACCCTGAAGATGCTCCGTCTTCACCACATCAACCACTGTGTCATCATCCCTGACACTCCGGCATATGTCGGAATGATTCGCAAGGTCAAGGACTTTGTTGCATTCGGTGAAGTTGATGCCTGCACGGTTGAAGAGCTTCTGAGAACCCGTGGACGCCTCACTGGTGATGCTCACCTTACCGATGAGTACATCAAAGAGAACTCCCAGTATGCGGGAATCTCCGAGTTTGCAAAGGCACTCTCAGCAGGGGAGGCACGGCTGGCAGATATTCCCGGACTCAAACCGGTTCTGCGGCTTCACCCGCCACGTAAAGGGTATAAGACCACCAAGAGAACCTTCCAGCAGGGCGGTTCACTCGGTTACCATGGGGAGAATATTAACGATCTCCTCTACAAGATGAGGTGAGCAGATGCCAGTCAACAAGCGATCTAAGTACCGTGGCTCACGCACATGTGGTGGTGGGACTCACAAGAATCGTCGTGGAGCAGGAAACCGGGGAGGCAGAGGTAACGCCGGTATTAATGCACACCACTTTGTGAAGGCCTACCTCGTCAAAGGCCCGGTTTTTGGCAAGTGCGGATTCAAGCACCACCATGAAGCCTCTATCACCGGAGATGTTCTGGACATTGGTGAGATTGATCAGATGGTGCCGGTCCTTGTCAGATCAGGAGTTGCGCAGGAAGAGGGCGATATTGTTGTCCTTGATGCAGCAGTTCTCGGTGTTGAGAAGGTACTCGGTGGTGGAAAGGTCAGCCACAAGATGAAAATCACGGCCGCGGCGTTCTCCCAGCAGGCGATCGCCAAGATTGAGGCGAAAGGCGGTCATGCGATGACTTCCTGAACCTCTTTTTTGGGGGAACATTATGGGTGAGATTCTAGACCGGATGGAGCCGATTCTGGCAATGATGCCAGCAGTAAAAGCTCCGGAAGGTCATGTTCATTTTAAGAACAAACTGGCATGGACAGCTGGGATTCTATTAGTATACTTTATTCTGACAAACATTCCTGTGTTTGGCCTGGCTGCGTCCTCCCAGGATATGTTCGAGTACTACCGTGCTCTGCTTGCCGGAGCAAGTGGTTCAATTGTTCATCTCGGTATCGGACCAATAGTTACTGCATCGATCGTTCTTCAGCTCCTCAAGGGAGCCGATATCATCCAAATAGATACCAGTGAGGTCAAAGGGCAGATCCAGTACATGGGACTGCAGAAACTCCTGATCTTTGTGATGATAGCAGTTGAAGCAGCACCGATGATTGTGGGTGGATTCTTAAAGCCTGATCCGGCTGTTGCACTTGCACTCTTCGGTGGAAACTCAACAATACTTGCACTCATCATCTTCCTGCAGATCTGCCTTGGTGGCGTTCTGGTATTCATGATGGATGAGGTAGTGACCAAGTGGGGTATCGGCTCTGGTGTTGGTCTCTTCATCATTGCAGGTATTTCTCAGGCACTTGTCAACGGTTTTATCAACTGGACTTCAGTGAACGATGCATATCCGGTTGGTTTCTTCCCACGTTTATTCGCGGTCGTGCTGGATGGTGCAAACTTTATCCAGTACTTTGGAACCGATCTGATAGCGTTTATCTGTACTATCGGTATCTTCCTCCTGATCGTGTACGTAGAATCGACCAGGGTTGAGATCCCGCTCGCACACACACAGGTCAGAGGAGCCAGGGCTCGTTTCCCTGTGAAACTGATCTACGCCAGTGTGCTTCCGATGATTCTCGTCCGTGTGCTCCAGGCAAACTTCCAGATGGTTGGTCTCTTTCTGAATAATATTGGGATCACCTTCCTTGGCGAGTTTCAGGGACAGACACCGGTTAACGGCCTGATGTGGTTCCTCGCTCCGATCAACCACCCCTCCGAATGGATGTGGTGGATGCCCAATTATGTAGGAACTCACGCTCCATGGGAAGTTCTCTTTAGGCTGGGCATCGACGCGGTGGTAATGATCGTTGGTGGTGCAATCTTCGCACTCTTCTGGGTGAAGACTGCAGGCCTAGATTCAAAGGCAGTTGCACGGCAGATTCAGAGTTCAGGCATGTCCATCCCAGGATACCGGCGTAACCCGGCAATTCTTGAGAAGGTTCTTGACCGGTATATTCCCCGTGTCACTGTGATTGGTGGAGTATTCATCGGACTCATGTCTGTGGTAGCAAACCTCTTCGGTGTGATTGG
>QKDV01000229.1 GCA_003251955.1 Methanospirillum hungatei | reverse complement strand
TGGAGTAGGTAAGACATTCATCGCCGGAACGCTTGCCTGTACTTTTGCTTCAAAGGGTCTGAAAACCATAGCAATCGATGCTGATACTTCCCCTAACCTTGCCCTCACCATGGGTATGACGCAGGAGGAGGCAGCACGGATTCTCCCGATTGCAGAAAACCAGCAACTCATTGATGAGAAAACAAAAACTGACTACCCCGGCGTCTTCAAATTATCATATACAGTTGATGATGTTGTTGCATCCCAGGCTGTCTCCACTCCATGCGGGGTTCAACTTCTTGTCATGGGGATGGTAAGGACAATGGGATCCGGATGTGCCTGTCCTGCTCACAACCTTGTCCGGACACTGATGTCACATCTCATCGTCGAGAGAGATGAAGTTCTGATCATGGACATGGAAGCAGGAGTTGAGCACCTTGGCAGGGGAACCGCAAAGAATGTTGATATCCTATTGATCGTCACCGATGCACACCAAGCCTCTCTGGTAACGGCAGGCAGGATTGCGGATCTCGCACGGCAGGCAGGAATACCTGAAATTGCTTACGTAGCAAACAAGGTGACAAGTACAGAAGCTGAGACAATGATCAGGGAGTCAGCAGAAACCCACGGAGCTTCAGTCCTGGCTGTTTTACCGTTTGATCAGGAGATACTCATATCAGGAATCCAGGGGAATCCTGTAGTAACAGAGAACAGGTTCGAAGCAGTAGCCCGGGTCCAGAGCCTTGCAAGTGGACTGGAGCATAATTTTCTGTCAGCCTGACCTTCTATTATAATATGAAGATTATTGTCACCATGGGTCGGGGCGGCACAGGCAAAACAAGCTTTGTCAGTCTTATGGCAGACTATTTCATCAGGAAAGGGGATTGTCCCTTGCTTCTTGTTGATCTGGATCCTGATCAGAACCTCGGTGAGATGATCGGCGTTGACCTTGAAGCAGAAGGAAGAAAAACTGTTGCAGAACTGCTGGAAGATACATTCATCGGTAAAGGCGGAACAACAATCGGGGTTGCCCCTTCTGAAAGAATAGAGCACAGGATATGGAGAGACGGGCTGTATGAGGGGAAGAACTTTGATTTTCTTGCGCTTGGTACCAAATGGATCGAGGGATGTTATTGTATGCCAGATGCAGCCCTGCGTGATGCCCTGTCCCGGCTCACAAAGCAGTACAAATATGTCCTGATCGATGCACCCGGCGGACTTGAACACCTGAATCGCCGGGTGACAGCCGATGTTGACGAAATCTTTGATGTTATTGGCCCATCAAGTAAGTCATTTGCACACTTGATCAGAGCAAAGCGGGTTGCCGAGGAATCGGGAATACACTGGAGTAACTTTTCAAGCATCGGTGGATTCCTGTTTCCAGAAGAACTCGCTTCCCGTGCAAAGGAGATAGATGAGATCCGGTATCTCGGAAAGATTGCATACGACGAGGCTGTCGCGAAGCGTGTCATTGATGGTCTTCCGCTGGTCGGGCTGCCTTCTGATCTTCCGGGTCCTGATTCAGTCAGACAGATCCTAGAGATGGCAGGTTATTAGAAATTCCAAAAATTCGACTTTCTTGCCTATCCATTCATTGCCAGATTATGACTACAGAGAAGAAACAATTTATAAGATCATTTCCATTATTTATTAACACAATTTTCGTATAGGTCGTTTGTACCTTTTCTTTTTATCTCAAATCGAATTTTATATATAGCTCATGCGATAGAATCCAATTTCCACGGGATACAGCAAATATATATTTTCACAGGACAAACAGGTAGTAGTTGATGCTCAGAGTATCAGCATAAATTGTAGGAGTACTGTAATGAAATTCGGATACATCGCAACTATTGCACTGGTTGCCCTCGTGGCAATCGTCGGGTTTGCAGCAGCAGACCGTCTTCCAAACCAGACACCTGAAAACCAGGTGTTCTCCATTGACACCGTCATCGACGCCACTGGTGCAGTCGACGACAAGTCAACCATGTCCTGGGTCATTGCATCCCCAGGTAAGATTCCAACCGGAATTCTTGGAGCATCCCAGTCTATCTCTGACGTCACCTTCAAGGATGCAATCCTGACCAACGGTGGTAAGCTCGCAGAGAACAAGAACTTCGACTTTAGCTCAAAGAACCAGGCTTCCGGTCTGTTCAACATTGAGAATCAGAAGGTTCTGACCTACGCAAGCACCGAGGGTGCACACCTTGTAGGCGAAGAGGAGTACACCCTTTCAGTTGCAGGAAACTACGCTGATGGCGACGACAACATCCGCTGTGTCTTCTCAACCGACCACGGTAGCCTCCTCCCAGCATTCTGTAACATCGTCTCTGCAAAGAGCGCCCTTGTTAACGTGAACAGTGCACAGGTCTCAACCAAGGGCCAGATCCGTGCAGTTGCAGAAACTTACGATGTCCCAGCAGGTCTGAACTACCAGCTCGCTGTTACCCCTGATGCAAACTCCGGCAGCGGCTTTGCAGAGGGTACCGTCAAGACCGTCTTCGCAGGCAGCATCATGGAAGCCCGTGACGGTGGAGATGACAACTACAACTCAGCAAGCGCAACCTGGAACAAGACCTCTGCAACCAACAGCTGGAAAGACACTACCGAAGTCACCGGCGGCATCAAGACCCTGCAGAAGGCCTTTGCATACGAGTCCGGATTCAGAGTATAATCTCTGAAACTCTAAATTTTCTCTTTTTTAGTTATTATCGCCAGTTTTCAATTTCTTCCAGTAATATTCTGCCATGTTTACCCAACATAACAAGGTATACGCTAATTAACAACAGTCCTCCTAATGTATATCAGAATACACCGGCAGATGACTGTGAACAGGAAAAACGTTACATTAACCCTGGATGAGTTAAAATCCTCCACTGGATCACTCAGGAACCTTCAGGTATCTATAGGCTCATTGCGCGGAGGGGATTGGAATGAGCAGCCGGGACCGACCCCGATGCCTGCACATACTGATCTCAGGAACTGGGATCGGATGCTTCTTTCCAGGTACAAACCACTATACCTCCCATTCTGTGATCTCTGCTGTCTATGCACCTATGGTAAGTGCGATCTTTCAGGTGGGAAGAAAGGAGCCTGCGGGATCGGGATGGAAGCACAACAGTCAAGGATAGTACTTCTAGCGGCCTGTATCGGTGCTGCAACCCATATCAGTCATGGACGCCACCTCATATCTCACCTCATCGAACAATATGGCAGGTCCAAACCTCTCGATGTCGGTGGTGACTCAATCGATACAGAAGCACCAATCATACGACTCGTCTGTGGAATTAAGCCTGAAACACTTGGTGACCTTGAGATTGTCCTTGACTACTGCGAGCGTCAGATAACCGAACTTCTGGCTGCAGCCCATACCGGGCAGGAAGGAGACGCTATCGACTTTGAGTCCAAGGTGTTTCATGCCGGCACCATGGACCATGTGGGACTTGAGGTTGCAGACATAGCCCAGATATCTACATTCTCATTCCCAAAAGCAGACCCAGATGCATCACTGGTGGAACTCGGGCTTGGAAGTGTTGACTCATCAAAACCAGTCATCCTCGTTGTCGGGCATAATGTTCCCCCGGCAATCGGAATCATAGATTATGCACGAGAACAGAACCTGAGTGGAAAGATTGAGATCACCGGGATCTGCTGTACTGCTATCGATCTCACAAGATACGATCCAAATGCAAAGATCATCGGTCCGATATCCTGGCAACTTCGCTATATCAGAAGCGGTGTGCCAGATGTAATTGTAGTGGACGAGCAATGTGTCAGAGCTGACCTCCTCAGTGAAGCTCAGAAGGTCAATGCACCACTTATCGCAACCAGTTCCAAGAACTGTTCAGGTCTTCCTGACAGGACAGACGATGAGCCTGAATCAATCATCGCCGATCTTGTAAGCGGAAAGACACCCGGTGTACTCATTCTGGATTCAGAGAAGGTCGGAGAGGTAGCAGTAAAGACCGCAATTGCGGTAATGAATACCAGGAAAAAGTC
>QKDV01000046.1 GCA_003251955.1 Methanospirillum hungatei | reverse complement strand
GAGGATCTCGAGATCCTCACCGATGTCCAGCGTGAGCAGTTCAATCTCAGGCCTGAAGAGAGTGGGGCAAGCGTCTTCGGCCCTCTCAGGGTCAGCGAGGAGACACGGCGGGGACCAAAGGAGATCCACTGCGGCAACGATGTCGGTGAGACCGGGTACCAGATCCCGACAAACGTGGAGAAACTGGATCTTGTGGATCATGACGCCAAGATGGTCATTGCAATAGAGACCGGTGGTATGTATGCCCGTCTTATAGAGAACGGGTTTGACGAGAAGTATGATGCCATCCTGGTTCACCTCAAGGGCCAGCCTGCCAGGTCCACCCGGAGGATGCTAAACAGACTTGCAAAAGAGTTTGAGCTCCCGGTCACGGTCTTCACCGACGGTGACCCGTGGTCATACCGGATCTATGCTTCGGTTGCTTACGGTTCAATCAAGAGTGCCCACATATCAGATATCCTGGCAACCCCATCTGCCAGGTTCATCGGCGTGCAGCCAACTGATATCAGGGATTATGATCTCCCGTCAGACAAACTGACTGATCAGGACATTGCTGCCTTAAGGGCAGAGCAGACAGATCCACGGTTTGCATCAGATTATTGGCGTGAGCAGATAGATCTCCAGCTCTCCCTGAATCTGAAGTCAGAACAACAAGCATTTGCTGCCCGTGGTCTTGACTTCGTCACCGACGAATACCTTCCAGCCCGACTTGCTGATATGGGCGTTCTGAAGCGGTAACAGGAACACATACCCGGAATTGGGATCGAACAGGAGATTAAGGATCGGAGAGAAGAGGTATCATGGATATATTCAGCATGCCTGCGGTCATGCTCCCTCTTGCGGTTAATGCCCTGGCCCTTATTATAACACTCCTCTACGGATGTTGGGAGGATATCAAAGAACGTGCAGTTCCGGTTGTGATGTGGTATCCGGCAATCGCAATCGGCATTCCCATGCTCTTCTGGTATTGGTACTCTGTGGCAGAAGCAGGAGATCTGCGCATGATGATGCCACTCATCCCGTTAATCCTCTTCTTTGTGGTTGCATTCTACCTCTTCACCAGGTTCAACCTGATGGGAATGGCAGACACGAAAGCACTGATCCTCATCACGATTCTCATCCCGTGTTTTCCATTCGTTCCGGCAACAGGGTACCCGGTCTTCGGGTACCCCCCGTATGTTTTTCTTCCGTTCAGCGTTCTCTTTAATGCAGTGGTCATCAACCTCATCCTTCCGATTTCATTCTTCATTATGAATGTGATCAGAGGAAACCGGGCACCACTCCCATACCTCTTTCTCGGATTCCCGGTACAGGGATCCACAATCGAAGATCAGTTTGGAATCGTGATGGAGGAGTTTACCGAGGTGAACGGAGTCCTTCAGCGGCGATTCATCGGTGTCGGGGCTGCAATAAAGGATCTGGTATCAGGCGGGAAGCGGGTATACACCAAGTCACTCAAGGAACACCCGGAAAAATACCAAAAAGAACTTGTATTGTATAGAAAAGCCGGGAAAGTATGGATCAGCTATGGTGTTCCGTTCCTGATTCCTATCACAGGAGGACTCATCTCTGCCCTCTTCCTTGGTGATCTCTTTGGACTTTTAATCAGGATGGTTATCGCATGAGCAGCGAATCAGATCAGATAGAACTCAGTTTCGATGAGCAGGGGCTGATCCCGGTGATCGCCCAGGACAAAGAAACCAAAGATATCCTCATGCTCGCCTATGCAACCCGGGAAGCGGTTGAACTTACACAGAAGAGCGGATACGCCCACTATTATAGCAGATCACGAAAGAAGATCTGGAAAAAAGGAGAGGAGTCAGGAAACCTCCAGCAGGTTCACGAGATCAGGGTTGACTGTGATGCTGACACCCTGATCTATGTGGTATCACAGCAATGCGCTGCATGTCACACCGGGCACTGGACCTGTTTTTACCGGACGATCAACGGTAAAATTATTGCAGACCGCCTATTTGAGCCGGATAAGGTATATAATAAAAGCAATGAATGACCACGTTATAAGTGGTGTATATTTTTGAAATTAGTTCCAGATACTAGCGTCGTCATAGATGGGCGCATCACCACTCTCATCGATACAGGTGAATATAACGGAGCTCAAATAATAATACCGGAAGCAGTTGTTGCCGAGCTGGAGGCGCAGGCAAACCAGGGACGGGAGATCGGATTTTCAGGTCTGACCGAACTCCAGGAACTGTGTAAACTCGCCGAAAAAGGTATAATATCAATAGAGTTCTATGGAGAACGCCCGACACTTGAGCAGGTCAAACTCGCAAGTGGCGGTGAAATAGATTCCCTTATCCGCAGGGTTGCTATAACCCACGGTGCACGATTTATCACAAGCGATGTAGTTCAGTCCGAGGTTGCAAAGGCAAAAGGCCTCGATGTATTATACCTGCGACCTCAGGTAGAAGACTTCACACCGCTTGCAATTGATCAGTTTTTTGATGAGTACACTATAGCGGTGCACCTGAAAGAGCGGGCCAAGCCGATGGTAAGAAAAGGAACCATCGGAAAGACAGAGACTTTCACAGTCAGGGACACTCTCTGTACCGAGTACGAACTCAGGTCCATGGCACAGGAGATTTTGGAGCGTGCAAAACGTGATCCTGATGGCTTCATCGAGATTGAGAAACGTGGAGTTACTGTTGTTCAGATCGGGTCCATGAGAATATCGATTGCCCGGCGTCCCTTCTCTGACGGAATGGAGATCACCGCAGTCAGACCAATCGTGGATCTCTCACTACAGGATTACAGCCAGTTAGAACTCATTAAAAAACTCCTGATGAGTGAGAAGCCCGGGGTTCTGATCACCGGAACACCAGGCTGCGGCAAGACAACCCTGGCACAGGCTATTGCCACCTACCTTTCAGACGCCGGCTGTATTGTAAAGACAATGGAGCAGCCACGTGAGATGCAGGTCCCAGACCAGATCACACAGTACACCGCTCTTGACGGAAGCATGGTCAACACCGCAGATGTCATGCTCCTTGTCCGGCCGGATTACGTCATCTTTGATGAGCTCAGGAAGAACGAGGACTTTGATGTCTTTGCTGATATGCGGCTTGCCGGTATCGGCATGGTTGGCATTCTTCATGCAGTCTCACCTCTGGAAGCGCTGCAGCGACTTGCATACAGGATTGACTTCTCTGCCCTCTCACAGGTCTTTGGAAGCCTCATCTACATGAAGGAAGGGCATATCCAGCATATCTACACAACAAGTTTCTCAATGAAGATTCCGGAAGGTGCAGATAACGAGATGCACATCCGTCCGGTAACGACCCTTTCAGAGATCCAGACTGGTGAGGTTTCATTCGAGATCTTCAAGTTCGGCAGCGAGACTGTTGTCCTTCCGGTTGCTCCTGTTGAAGAAGAAGAGGTTGAGACCCCGGCATATGAGCCACCACAGGAGACAGGTAAAGGTCTTGAACCTGAGAAGGCCGTAGTTGCCATAACCACAACCCCAAGCCCAGAACCTCAGCAGCCAGAGGAAGAGAGTGAAGACGAGGATGAGGAGAGTTCAACCTGGGAGGTTACCGAGCGTGACATCCAGCGTGAGATCGGCAGATACTCTAACGGTGAGATCCTCGTTGAGATGCTCTCAGCAACCAAAGCTGTCGTATATATTGATGACCGAGACGTTCCCGCAGCAATCGGTAAGGGCGGGAAGAACATCGCTGCAATCGTGAATAAGGTTGGTGTCGGGATAGACATCAGACCTGCAAGCGAACTTGCAAAGAAAGCAAAGGTTGCAGCAGCTGCAGCTCCTGTGGAGAAAGAGGAACTGAACCTTGGTGAGGGACTCCAGGTCAGGATCGACAAGAAGCAGCTCTCTATCATCTCCCCTGATAATACCGGGAAAATAGTGGATGTCTTTGCAGGAAGAGAATACCTCTTCACCGCCACAGTCAATGATTCAGGTGAGATCCACCTCGCAAAGAACAGCACTATTGCCCAGGAGATGCTCCGCAGGTACAACGA
>QKDV01000203.1 GCA_003251955.1 Methanospirillum hungatei | reverse complement strand
TTCTGCAACAGAGCCGACATTATCGATTGATGTATGAGAGGTGAGCATATGCACTTTAAGTGCTGCCATCTGGCTGCCAGGTTTTGGATCGCCAAATTTCAGATTTATCCAGGCGGGATCAATGACCTCATGAACGAGAATATCAGCACCATCTGCAAGTTTCTGCAGGTTTCCATTTGTATCTGGCCCGGTGTCTCCTGAAAAGACGATTGACCCGTCAGCTGTATCAAACCGGTACGCTAAGGATGGGTATACCTGGTGGTGATCCACAAGGGTTGCTGTAACCCTGACATTCGTATCTGAGTAAACCTCGAATGGATCCATTGCCGGACAGGTCCCATTATTTGGGTCTGTCACTAGTACAGGGAGGGGAATATCTCCGGTTTCTGAGCCTCCGATCTCTTTCACCGTTATCAGTTTGGAAAAATCTCGATATCCGTCATCAAGAGTCATATCGTTGATGGTCTGTGCAAAGGCCTGAAGGATTGTCGCTGTCATCTGTCTGAGTCCGGGTGTTGGGGTGATGGCCTGTGGATCAGCAGTATCGGTGTATATGATCGTGCCTCCCCTCTCAGTATAATTTGTCTTGTCTGCGTCGAGTTCTCCCCGGCTCCCAGGTCCTATCACTAGAAGTGGCGATATTACACTCTCTCCTGTCTTTGGATCAACTGTAGTTCCAAGGCCTGCTCCGGGTCCGATAAGGAGAAGGCTTGGATAATCGGCAGTATGGTCCTGGTGGAGATGGGTGAAGAATAAGGTTTTTACGTGGGAGAGGAAGGTTGATGAGCCGTTCTCGACTCTCCCGGTTGGAGTATCAATAAAATCGCCGGTATTGAAAGCTTCAGAAAGTCGGGATGCTGATCCCTGTCCAATGTCTATGAGATAGATGGTGTCTCCCACTACAACTGCAGAAGAAGAACTTGCACTCTTTGTCTCAGGATACCACGAGACACCCCCGGTTGTGCCAAGAAGAACCAACTTGGTATGATAGGTATTATCAGATCCGGTGAGAACCGTGGCTACAGAAGTGTCCCCTGAATTCTCCGCAGATGTACATGTACTGGATATTCCAAGTATTATGAACACAACAAGCAGTAGTATCCATCTTCTACTCATACAGTCAATACCGTTTTTGGTTTAATTATGATTTACCTGGTATTTGGCCTGCCAGTTATTGGCAGATTGTAAGAGAAATAATTACAGAATTGTTTGAAAAAAGAGAAATATTGGTGTCGCTGCTGATTTCATTCAGGCAGGTTCATTGTTTGTGCTTATATCCGGTAAATTAATTTATGATATCACTCTGGCGGTAGCCATTTCTTCTTCAGGCTCAAGCGGGATAAGTATCCATGCACATAGATATATGAGAATTCCGCTGCCGTAGGCAAAAAACAGAATGATCGCGATTAACCTGATAATAACCGGATCAATGTCCAGGTACTCACCAATTCCTCCACAGACACCGCCCAGTATTTTTTCCTTTCGTGATCGGTATATCCTCTTATCAACCATTACATATGATGTTGATATCCAAAGCCAAAAAGGGTGGTCATTATGGTCGGATTAATATCCTGTGAACTATATCCACACAATTATACTCTGGAGATAAATTAATCCCCGGTCTCTCCTGATGATTCATGAGATCCAAAATTGTCATGCAATGTAATACATCTCATGGAACTACAGTACAATCATACTGCGACTGAAGTTACATCATGACTGAAATATCTGAATCTTCGTGTGAATCTCAACAGATAACTCTCAAAAACCGGCATGTCATCCTTCTTATCCTCCTTACCTGTGCATTCATTGGTGTCGTGGATGTACAGATCGTGGCTATCGCCCTTCCCACGATTACAAATCTGCTGAATGCCTCAATCGGCCAGACACAATGGATAGCAACAAGCTATGTAATCACCGTTCTTTGTACGGTGTTATTGTTCGGAACAATATCAGCCGGTGTTGGTAAGGGCAGAATCCTCAGGGCCGGGATTCTTCTTTTTACAGTTAGTTCTCTTGCATGCGGCCTTTCCACCACACTTGTGGAACTGATTGTTTTCAGGGTATTCCAGGGGCTGGGTGCTTCTCTGATGATGAGCGTTCTCATGGCCCTGATCATTGAGATCTTCCCTCCCTGTGAACGGGGAAGAGCCATGGGTTTGAATACGGCTGTAATAGCCCTTGGATTGATCGTGGGTCCGTCTGCCGGAGGATTCATCGTTGATGCAGTAGGATGGCCGTATATCTTCTTTTTCAACATCCCGGTAGGTATCCTGCTCTTTTTCGGGGCCCTACACTTCCTTCCTGCAGACAACATTGAGACGGGATACAAATTCAGGGATTATATCGGTTCCATATTGCTTGTTCTCATGATGGCATCTTTAGCCATGACTTTCGACACCCTTGCAAACCCCCCGGTCGGGCTTCTCATCCTGAGTGTATGGGGAATTCTCTGGGTTGTATTCCTGATGGCTTTTATCGTACATGAGCGTTCACATCCAAATCCATTACTGCATATCAGCATTTTTACAAATCCAAGGTTTCTTGTTCCCTCAGTCAGTCTCATCCTCTATCTAACAGCAACCTTCATCCTTCTCACTGGTCAGCCATTCTACTTTCAGGGAGTAATGGGCCTCTCTCCATCCCATATCGGCGTTATTGCGCTTATCACCCCGGTTACAATGATTATCAGTGCTCCACTTTTTGGCTGGATATATGACCGGACACCATGGCGGGGATACACTGTAACCGGCCTTGTTCTGATGGGATGTGCATATTTTGGCTGTGGGCTGGCATTTTCCCGGATGGAATTTCTTTTCATTGTCATTGCATTCATTGCAACCGGAATAGGCCGTGCGATATTTCAGGGACCTAATGTGATCGAGATCATGGCAGCAGTTCCGCCATCACTCCGTGGCATGGGGTCAGGGCTAATTACAACCCTGATGTATCTCGGAATAATGATCGGCGTCTCACTCACTGCAATCCTTCTTACCACAGGACTAACCGCTTCTGGCTATAGCGGTCAGATTCTTGAAGCAGACCCGTCACTGCTTGCAGGAATATTCGGGCAGATTATGGGCATTGGTGGACTGATATGCCTGGCCGGAGCGGTATGTTCATATAAGAGAGATCAGTCAGGCGAAAAAAAAGGGATTGACAGTAACTGAATTATTCAGAGTTTTCTGTCTTTGTCTCTTCTTTGTTGACAGTTTCTTTTTCTGGAGCCTGTTGTTCCATTCCCGGGCATTCCATCTGGTGAAGCCTGATGATCCCGTTGCATGAACTGCAGACGTAAAATTCATCCTTCCAACAATCAGGACATGCCCATCGTCCGCAGATGACACACTGCCTGAGTAAAGAAATCGGAGAAGAACTATGACAAAGATCACAGACATACCGGGAGAATGACTCGGCATCCCTGACTGGTGGTTCACCCTGGCCTCGGACTTCACCGATTATACAGCGAAGGAGGGAGTAGAAACTCCCCGGTTTACCACTTTCTGTCTGTTTTTTCTGCTGCCAGGGAATCTTCCAGGGCATTGAGCCTACCTTCGAGTTCATCCAGGGTGGTCTTCATCTCACTCTCAAAACTTTTCAGAACAACGATCTGCTCTTCATCGTGGTCAAGAGCTGCATTCCGGTCATCCTTAAATGTATTCAGAACTGGTCTTCTGACCAGTGACCATTCCTCAACAAACCGTTCGAACTTCCGGTCAAGATACTCGTCGATCCTGCTTTCGACAGGCCTGCTGAGTGTAATTCTTCCACCTGATCCCCTGAAGAAGTAGTATACCAGGAAGATGATGAGGATTGCAAGGATCACAATCACAAGGATCTCAACAGGTGTCATTTCACCCTCTCCTTGAGCTGGCGAACACGAGTTTCAAGATCAGTTAGTCTGGTGGATGTCTCCCGCTCAAATGACTTGAGGCCTGTAAGTTCATCCTGAACACGGTGAAATCGCTGGGTAAGATCTGATAGATCATTTCTGGTAGAGATCTGCCATTCCTCTAT
>QKDV01000021.1 GCA_003251955.1 Methanospirillum hungatei | reverse complement strand
AAGATTGGATCTGCAATCCTGGTATCCGGTCTTGCGACATTCTTTGGTTTCTCTGCATTGATCCTTTCAACATTTCCGATCATCAGCAACTTCGCGCTTACCACCATCATTGCAGTACTGTTCTCACTGATCGGTGCCGTGGCAGTGATGCCTGCAGTACTCTCGCTGGTTGACCAGATCATCCACCGGGTCGAGGAGGTAGAGGAAGAAGTACTTCACATTCATCCTCATGCCCATGAGAAGAAATAATTCTGATAATATTTACCCGATCAGGGGTTTTCCCTGATTCATCTTCTTTCTTCTTTAATCAGCTTTATAAATCCTTCCCGGTTCAGTGCCGTCGCTTCACTTAATGCTCTCCAGATCACAGACGTATCTGTATGTCTTCTCAGGATGAAGGTATACCTGGTGTAACCGTCATATTTCCGGTCACCAAAGTATCAGACAATACAATCAGTCAGACTTCAGTAGAAGTATGCACTGAGTCACGGGTTATTCTATATCTAAACGATGTTGTTATCGGGGATCTTTCTATTACACCTGTTGATCTCGAATCCTTTGCAATAGGACACCTGATCTGTGAAGGATACATCTGCCGGATCCAGGAGATCACTTCTATTGATATTTCCCTGCCTGACATCAGGATAACGACAGTAACTCTTCCTGAGTGCACTACTGGACATTTTTCAAAGAACAGTTCCGGCGGATCCTGCCGTGATCTTCTTCCTGATGGGTCTCTCCCACCACTTGTAGACGGATTACATCTTGAGATTGATACTATCTTCAGTTCGATGGAGAAGGTCAATGATTATTCGGTCATTTGGAAGCGAACCGGTGGAATGCATTGTAGTCTTATCATCAGATCTGATGGAGAGGTTATATGTGGAATCGAGGATATGGGTCGTCATACCACAGTTGACAAGGCTGTCGGAGATGCTTTGCAAAAAGGTGTGGATCTCACCCAATGTTATCTCATCTGCTCTGGCCGTCTTCCTGTTGATATGGTTGCAAAGGCATACCGGGCAGGCCTGTCTGTTGTGATAAGCAATAATGCAGCATTTGCCGGTGGAATCGAATTTGCAAAAAAGACCAATATGACACTTGCAGGATTTGTACGACCACCAAAAATGACTATCTATACTGGGGAGCACCGTATTAGGGCATCAAAGTAGCCCTTTTACCTGTCTGGTTTCAACGAATTCAGATCACTATTTCAGAAAAATTGTATTTATCCTATTGTAAACTTCTTCATCTCATCATCAAGATGGCCTGCAACTTCGAATACCTGTTCAGACTGGGAAGTCAGTTGATCTGTTGCGGCAGCTGCCTGCTGGCTCGCTGCTGCAGCAGATACAGCCTCCTTTGATGTACTTGAGACCATCTCGTTCACCTCGTTGATAGAGGCAGTAATCTCTTCAACTGCCGCTGCCTGTTGTTCTGCAGATCTGGCAACTTCATCCATTCTCTCGCTGATCGTAGAAATTGCTCCGATGATCTCATTGAACACCTTGAGCGTTTCAGAGAGGGCTTGTCCTCCATTTTGAACTGATACAGCACTCTTGTCCATTGTATTGGATGCAAGTTCGGTCTTCTTCTGCAGGCTCTCGATCATACCGGTAATATTTTCTGCAGACTGACGTGATTCAAGAGCCAATGATTTAACCTCACTAGCAACAACTGCAAACCCTCTTCCTGCCTCACCTGCTCGTGCTGCTTCTATTGCAGCATTAAGTGCAAGAAGATTAGTCTGGCTGGCGATATCTGAGATGACCTTAGTTATTTTACTGATGGTCTTCATCTCGTCCATGATCTCATGGACAATCTTTACAACCTGTTCAGTAGAGTCAGTGATCTCCTCCATACCTGTCTCAGCACCTTTTGCAAGTTCTGTACCTTTTGATGAGAGATCGCTGGTATCAATTGCCAGATGGTTCACTTCATCAGCACGAGCAGATACTGCGGTGACATTCACTGCAAGATCCTCCATGGCTTTCAGGATCTGGGCGATACCGTCTTTTCCCCGTTCTGCATTGAGACTTACAGCCTGGGCGATGTCTGCAAGTGCGTTTGTTCCCTGGCTGACATCATTGATACTTCCATGAGTCTGTGTGACAACCGACTTCAGGCTCTTGACCTGGTCGTTGATGATTTGGACCGCTTCAGAAACATTGGCACCCACCTGGTCAAGAGCCCGTTTAAATTCGGTCCAATCTCCCTGCATTGGTAAAGAGGGATCTATCCTACGTGTAAAATTATAATCAGCATAACTTTCAGAGACTACCATCGCCTCGTTGACCGGAATAATGACAGAGTCAAGTGTCCCGTTCATTCCCTCGATGATAGTTCTGAACTCTCCTTTATGACGCGCTGGATCAGCCCTGAAAGAAAGTTCACCGTTTGTGCCTGCCCTTCCTAGTTCATTTACATCAGCAATCAGTGACTTGATATTGTCCCTCATTTTTATAAGGGGTTCATAAATCTGGTCCTTATCTGATGCTTTTTTAATGGAAGCACTTAAATCGCCCTCTGAAATCCGCGTCACATAGACAATCAGTTCAGACAGCCAGTCATGGACATTATTGATAGAATCCCTGAGTTTCGCATGATCACCAACACATTCTATCTCTACACGTTCGCTCAAATCACCCCCTTTGATCTTTCTCAGAACCCTATAGCCCTGAATAACGGGATCTATGATGGTGTCAAGCATCACATTTATCTCGGCGATAACCTCCGCATATGCACCTTTGAACTGAGAAGAATTCCCCCGCTCGGTGATAGATCCATTCTGGGCTGCTTTTGTAATGCGCAGGATCTCATTCTGGAGCTCGACAATGACATCGGCAACGTTATTTACTGCTATCCTGATACGTTCATGCTCTCCCTGGAATGGCTGGTTGATTCGTGAGTGAATGTCCCCCTTAGAAATCTTGACGAGAACTTTACTCATGTCCCTGAATGGATAGAGGATATCATCAAGCATCTCGTTTATCCTGTTTATCAGAGTTTCAAGATCCCCGTGGTATCCTTCAGGCGAGATACGGGCTCGAAGATTTCCCTTCTTCATCTCTTCTGAAATATCCAGAATATCTCTTATTGCACGCGATTCTGCACTATTATCTATTATTGAAAAGATGAGAAAGTCTCCAAAGGCCGCATCGGTCTGCCTGATAATACCTCTCCCATCAAATGTAGTATTGTCTGGACGGGAAAACCTCCATTCTATATTGAGGGGTTTTCCTGAAGTAACACGGGAGAGTAATGGCTGGACATGCTTTGCTGAGTCAGAGCCATCAGGTTGTTTTAATGGAGAGATGCCAAGAAGGTCTTTTCCGATAATGAATGATTTATCAGTAGTTTTGAATAATTTTCCCGCAGCCTGGTTGAAACCACAGAAGTAGTTATTCTTCATGACAAGAACAGGGCAGGGAATATTATCTAACAATGCAAGAACAGGCGTACTGTCGAAAGAATCAACAGCATCACTTTTTTCTACTCCCATAATTTATTTCCTCTATTATACATATGTGAAGTGAGAGACGATGATTGACGATGTACCTGGCAATATAGCATCTCATTCAGGCAGTATAAATAAATGCACTCTCTTGTTGTATCAGGGTTCTCATGAGAAACACGTTAATACATTTTTATATATGAATCAACTATGTTCAATGGAAGTCTGAATATTATTCAATTCCTGAATCTGATGCAACATATTATCTGCGAATCTCAAAGCCGGTATACCCTGTTGGTGTCTCCTGTGTAACGGTAACACGGTCAACCCTGATGACATACGAATCCCTAGCATACATTGCATCAACCATCTCATCTACAATATCCTTGTCTCCCTCAATCACTGCTTCAACCGTTTCATCCACTAGGTTCCTTACCCACCCGTTCAGATGAAACCGGGCAGCAAGATCCCTGACAAACATACGGTATCCGACTCCCTGAACACGTCCTTCAACAACTACCCGTATACATTTCAAATCCATGCTCACAGTACGACATCGTTTGAT
>QKDV01000028.1 GCA_003251955.1 Methanospirillum hungatei | reverse complement strand
TCATCGGCTGGATGGGCTTTTCCTGCAAATATGATCTGTACCGGCTTCCATGGGTTGTTCAGGATCTTTTTGATCCTGTCAAGGTCCCTGAAGATAAGGTCAGCTCGTTTATATGTTGAGAACCTGCGTGCAAATCCAATCGTGAGGGTGTTCGGATCAATCAGGGCACCTCCGGCAACGACGTTTGCACAGTCTGCCTGGTATTTCATCCAGTCACGTCGTTTGAACTGGAGAATGCGGTTGATCAGTTTTATCTTCAGACCATAATGGAGTTCCCAGAGTTTAGCATCCGGAATCCGGTCGATGAGTGCCCAGACATAATCTTTGTCATGGTGATCGAGCCAGTCTGGGCAGATCTGTGAGAGATATCGGTTGATCAACTGTATCAGACGTGGATTCATCCAGGTTGGAACATGGACGCCGTTTGTGATGGATCCGATTGGGACGTCTTCAAGTTTGGCTTCAGGCCAGAGAAAATGCCACATCTCTCTTGCCACCTCTCCATGCTTTGCACTCACTCCGTTTGAGAATGCAGACATTCTTAATGCAAACGCAGCCATGTTAAACATGTCAGGCGGGTCTTCCTGGTGAGTTCCCGACTTCAGGAACTCTTCTCGTGACATAGCAATAGCCCCGTAATACTGGCTGAAGTACTTGTCAACCATCCAGTGGGGAAATTTATCATGCCCGGCAGGGACCGGCGTGTGGGTGGTGAAGAGTGATGTCTCTTTCACATGACGCCATGCATCTACCGGATCCAATCCTGCCTCGACTTTCTGCCTGAATCTCTCAACAAGCGCGAATGATGCATGCCCTTCGTTTAAGTGAATCGCTGAGTACTGGATTCCCAGTTCCTGAAGCAGATGGGTACCACCTACACCAAGAACAATCTCCTGTAATAGACGCATCTCATTGATACTGCTATAGAGCCTGCTGCTGATATTGCGCAGATGGGGGGGATTTTGCTCGATCTCGGTATCTATAAGATAAAGGATGACTCTTCCAATATCAACACGCCAGATAGAGAAATGTATTTGAGGTGTGATGAATGGAACCTGTAGAACAAGCTGATCTCCATCCTTATTCAGGACCCGTTTGATCGGAGCGTTATCACGATCAAGTTTCTCTTCTACATCCTCCTGCCATCCGTCACTTCGTACTCTTTGGTGGAGATATCCATCCGAATACATGAAACCAATGGCAACAAGCGGAACACCAAGATCGCTACATTCCTTTAAGTGGTCACCTGCAAGAAACCCGAGCCCTCCTGCATAAAAGGGGAGTGAGTGTTGCAAACCATATTCTGCGGAGAAGTATGCAATCTTATGGCGCTGGTGTTCTGGGTAATACTCGGAAAACCACTGGTTTTTTGCCAGTATATACCTTTGAAACTTGGCAATAACTGCATCGTACTGATTGGTATACTCAGGATTATTGCTTCCTTCATCAAGAATTTCAGGAGGAAGCTGCTGAAGCATCAGTACCGGGTTATGGATGCTCTCTTTCCAGACCTGCTTGTTCAGATTTTTGAACAACATCTGGGCTTCTGGGTGCCAGGATGACCAGAGATTATAGGACAGATCAATCAGTCCGGATAACCGGTCAGGGATATGATCAAAATCGATCCAACGAATGCCTATCATAAGTGAATCTACTCCGGTACTCGGTGATAGGACATTATTTTGACGAATACATAACTGTTGTGATAGCTGGATCAGACAAACAGTTTTTCCATCTACATCTTTCTGAAAAGAAGTACCCCCGGACGGATTCGAACCGTCGTCATCGGAACCAAAATCCGAGATGATTGACCGCTACACTACGGGGGTATGCTGCCTTTAATGTCTCCAGAATGAACACTGGATCACAAGGCCTGTATCTATTAGTATCTGATTGGTTATAGAGCGTGCTGATTTGTTTGTTCTATGTGTCTATCATTCAGAGTCCTGAAATATCAGTTATCCTGCTATCTTTTCTTCAATAACCCTGGAAATAACTCATCTATATGATCGGCGACATCAGGATCAAGTCCTATCTTTCCTGCTTTGCGTACCTGTTCGCGGATAAATTGGTCCTTCTGTTCTTCACTCACGGTCCTGTATGACTCCTTGATGCCCCTTCCTTCAGCAACCCAGGAGATCACGTAGTAATGCCTGATCCTACTATTGTCTGTCATGAGATAGAGATCTTCACCATGGGCATAATCTGTCCCTGTTCGCGTCATCGTTCGTGGCTGGCATATAATCCTTATGTCAGTATCCGGGTTAATCTCAAGCCATTTTCCATCAGCAGTCCGAATGGTCTTCTTCATTCTTCCGGTATTGGGATGGCCAGATATACTATACTGCCGCTATTCTCGTTCCGGGGATGAGAGTGGGAAGTAGTCGTGATAGACTCTTCGCCTCTCATCGAGATCGGTATGTAGATAGACTTCTGTAGTCTTGATCGAGGCGTGACCCAGATTTTCCTGAACTACCCTAAGATTTTTAGATCTCCTGTAGAGTTCGCTCGCGTAACTATGTCTGATCTTATGAGGCGTGATACCGTCCGGAGCATATTTCCTGAAGATGTGTTGCACTGTCCGTGGGGAAATGTGATTTCCCTGTTGACCAAAGAAGAGTGGGCCACTGAGACGATCATCAACCATGAGATCGATCTCATCAAGGGTTTCCTGGTCAACGAACACCATTCTTATCTTCCCTCCCTTTCCTCTCACCCTGATCATCTGATCATCTATGTCGATGTCCTCCACATTGATCGAACAGAGCTCGGAGACACGCACACCTGTAGCGTAAATGATCCTCACGATCAACTTGTCACGGGGATCAGGGATCGATCTGAGTAGCCTGATCACCTGACTGTGCTTTAAGTATCTGAGTTCGACATCTTTCACCCGTGGCCGATCGATGCGGGGGACCGGATTTACAGTCAGTACATCCTGCATGATCATGAACCGGTAGAATGAGGAGAGGGAAGAGAGGATCCTGTTGAGAGTGGTGGCATGATATTCCCTGCTCTCTGTGAGGAACGAGAGGTAACTCGTGATCTCGATCGCAGTTACTTCAACCTCGGTCTCCAGCCGCAGAGGATGCTTCTGAAATGATTCAGGAGTGATGGTTGCCCGACTGTTTTTAGTCAGCCAGATGTAGTGACCAAACCTTGTCAGTGTCTGATCATAACTGACCAGGGTTTTCGCCGAATAATTCCTCATTTTCAGATACTGGATAAACCGGGGAATCAATTCTGAAAAATATCCTGAATTCACTTAATTATAGGTGTAATTTCTATTTTAATAAGTTTTACGCAGAATACCTATTCTGCGCAATCTATGATCATTAAAACATGATAGAGCTCTGATACCTCACATCACCGGGTAGCTACCAAATTAGATCAGAAAAGGGGTGGATCAGCATTCTGATCCGATAGTCACCTGTCGCATGATCACGGCAGGATCATCAACTGCAAACTCTAGGCTGAGTTCAAGATTATTATGTTCTGTCAGGAATGATCTGATCAATCCCAGGCTAAATCTGTTGTCTGGATCATCAAAGAGAAGATGCTGTCTGTCTGAGTCAGGTCCGGGACTACCAGAAAGGTGGCTGAACTTCATACCCAGTGCAGCCATCTCTTTGAGAAGATCCTGATATGGCATTCCTCTGACGTTTGCTGTACACCAGAGGTGTGGAAAGTCAGGACAGTACCCCTTAATAGTATCTGCTCCGAGAATCTTCAACTCGTCCGGAGTAGTCCCCAAATATACCGGTCCACGCTGAAGATCTGGAAGGCTTTCAAGAACATACCGTGGATCAGGATACTGATCAAGGAAGGTATGGAACCTGGCAATGGCCTCATCCTTGTCACCATGTCTGTACCTGCCTGCATGAATTACAATGGTCTCAGAACCTGTACGGTCTGCTGCTTCAAATGTCTGGTACATTGCAGTTTCGATATGGCGATTAATATCCTCAATTCCTGATGAGAAGAGATCAGGATCACACGGGTTCACTTGCTGAAAATGGTGCGGTGCATGGATGCGTATTTTGCCTTTGT
>QKDV01000310.1 GCA_003251955.1 Methanospirillum hungatei | reverse complement strand
AGGGATTCCATATTGTGCAAAGACCGTCACATATCCACCCTCAACAAAGCCTAACCCGGATATTGATATCGGAATAAGGGCGAGAGCACTGATCAGCGGCTGAATAAAAATTAACTCCTGGATCGGGATTAAAAAGCCTGCTGCAAGGGCGATAAGCACAAGTCGCAGACTTTGGAGAATCCAGATAAAGAGTGTAAAGAGTATTGAGGCTCCCATGGTCAGGGCAGGGTGGGAGAGTGCATCCATCGCCTCTCCGAGATCGGTGGCAAAGGATGAGAGTCGCGGCATCCTGAAGATATGCACCAGGTTCAGTACCGCAGACCGCTTCACCCAGAATGCTGTGAGCAGAATGATGGGAATCGAGAGGACTCCGGTTACCATCAGGAGCAGTCCTGGTGAATGGGCAGCCGAGAGGAGAAGCAGCCCCCCGCACCCAAGGATGAATATCGCAACAAAATCACAGTACCGGTCAAGAAAGACAGAGCCAAGCCCTGCATGGGTCGGCACCCGGTCCCGGATCGTGAGCGGCCGCGAGATCTCCCCTACCCTTGCCGGGGTCATATCAGACATCAGAATTCCGGCAACAAATCCCTGGTATGTAACCAGCACAGGCACATGGTATCCCATCTGTTTGAGGATAAACCGCCACCTGAGAGAGAGAAGGAGTAAAGTGATCGCATAAACCATGACAGCGATCACGAGCAGGGAGACCTGAACCCCTGCAAGAGCATTTACAATATCTTTAGGGTTGAACCTGAAGAGCAGCCATACGATGATGACGATACCAATAGCAAACTTGAGAACCGTCTTAAGCCAGGCAGGAATGGTAGATATCATCATAATGGAAAAACTGGTGGGATATTTGTGCAGTCTCCAGAGGACTGCAGGCAGTATTCTTCTCAGTTATCGTGAGATAACCAGATAAACAGATGGAAAGATTACCGCTTCTCCCACCTGAGTAGATTCATAACCTCTGCAAGCGTGCTTCCTTCACGAATCTCGGCCCTGATGCGGTCTTCGGTCTTTTTCACCTCAAGAGCCCTCCTGGCAACCTCGTATGCCCGCTCTTTTGGTACAACCACAACACCACTCTCATCAGCTACAATCCAGTCCCCGGGCTTTACGGTCTGACCTGCACATCTGATCTCTGCGTTAATCTCACCGAATCCCTTGGGTTCACCTGCATTAGGAACCGTCGCCTTAGCCCAGAGTGGGAAGTTCATCTTTCTGATGTCGTCAACGTCCCTGACTGCTCCATCGATAACGACCCCGGTAATGCCGCGGTTTCTTGCTGATAGCGTCGCGAGTTCTCCCCATGGGGCAACATCAGTGACCTGGTCGTTGCTAATAACAAGAAAATCTCCTTCATCAGCTACGTTTATCGCCTCAACCGGTTTTGCCCAGTCACCTCCGATTGTCTGTACAGTAACTGCCTTTCCCACGGCCTTCGTGCCAAGACAGAGGGGAAAGATTCCATGCATGGCTCCTTTCCTGTGCATTGAATCGGTAACATGAGGGGCAGACACTTGGCTGAATATCCTACGTATCTCGTTCTCCTGATCCGGTGGCTGCCAGCTTCCTGCCGCCGGTTTATCCAGGGATTTCCGGATCTCTCTCGCCGAGCCGGTAACATCAGCAGCCCGGACGATCCATCCCCCGACGATCACGATCTCTGCACCGAGTTTTATTGCCTCTCCACCAATGGCAGCATCTATGCCACCTGCAACCGCAATAGGGACAGACACCACTCCCTTTATCAGCGTCAGCACTTCAAGGGGGTTTTTCCCGGTCATTTGCTGATCAATGCCGGTATGGACTGCTATGATATCAACGCCGAGTGCCTGAAGTTCTTTGGCACGAGATACCGGGTCTGCTACATTCAGGAGATCGGTCATGATCCTGACCCCGTATTTGGCACCTACCCGGACTGCTTCAGCAATCACCTGATCATCTGCAGACCCCAGAACACAGACCACAGCAGCTCCCGCCTTTGCAGCCATCTCCACCTCGATAGCTCCGGTGTCTGCGGTTTTCATATCTGCAACGATAGTTCTGCCGGGAAATGCTTTTGCAAGGGCTGTTACTGCTGCCATACCCTCGCTTTTAATAAGGGGAGTTCCTGCTTCCAGCCAGTCGGCTCCTCCGGCAACAGCTTCTCCTGCAATCCGGAGTGCCCGATCCGTCTCGACCAGGTCAAGTGCAACCTGCAGGATGGGTGGACTCATGAGGTACAGATCTGCCTGACTGAAGGATAATCATTCCTTTGAGCTCCCCCGAATCATCTGGTTTCTCTTACTTATTCTGCTCACTGCAGAGAACAGTTAAAATCACAGCCACCCTAATATCCTATAACCGTGGGTCTGCAATAAGGCAGGTTCTGGTTGGTGGGGTAATTTCATGGTCAGTCAGCGGAAGCTCTCGAGATCGTTACTTGTTTTTCTTCTAATTATTGCCGTCTTTACAATTCCTTGCATGGCAGACGACACGAACAGTTCTGTAAATGGTTCAACCGGAGAGACAAACGCGTCATCCAATCTCACTGACGCACCATATGTGCCTGGAGAGATTATTATCAAGTATAAGAATTCCGATAGCCTCTCTGCGATGAGCGTTGCATCAACAAAACTGACAAGTCTTGGTGCAGAGGTGACCGATGACTTCTCAGCCGAAGGCCTTAAAGGGATGCAGATGATCGATGTTGATGACTCGCTTTCTGTAGAGAAAGCTATCGAGGAACTGAATAAATCGTCAAATGTGGCCTATGCAGAGCCGAACTATATCATCCAGCTCTCACTCCCATCAGAACCTGAGCTTCCGGGAGAGGAATCATTTGGCGCAGAATCTGTCTCTAATGCCCCGAATGATCCACGTTTCTCAGAGCAGTGGGCTCTCTCCAACACAGGGCAGACCAGTGGAACATCCGGGGCAGATATTGATGCTATCTCTGCCTGGTCAAAGACCACCGGTTCAGATTCAATTGTAGTCGCAGTCATAGATACCGGCGTTGACTATACCCATCCTGATCTGGCATCCAACATCTGGACCAACCCTGGTGAAATAGCGGGGAATGGTATTGATGATGACGGAAACGGGTATATTGACGATGTTCACGGGTGGGACTTTATCAACAATGACAATGATCCGATGGATGACAATGGCCATGGGACTCACTGTGCCGGAGTCATCGGGGCGGTAGGAAATAACGGGATCGGGATCAGTGGAGTGAATCAGAAGGTGAAGATCATGCCGCTCAAGTTCCTGCGGGCAGACGGTAACGGTGACGTTGCGGCATCCCTGAATGCAATTGCGTATGCACGCAGGATGGGAGCGAATGTTATCAGCTGTTCATGGGGTGGCACTGCAAAGAGCCAGGCAATCGAAGATGCAATCTCTGCAACTAATAGACTGTTTGCGTGTGCTGCAGGCAACTCCGGTATTAACACTGACATTATCCCCCAATATCCGTCCTGCTTTACAGAGGCACAGATCATATCGGTTGCAGCAAGTAATGCCAAGGATGGGATTCCGTCCTATTCAAATTATGGTCCCACATCAGTGGATGTTGCAGCTCCCGGCGATGGCATCCTCTCCACGTATCCAACTGCTCTTAGTTCCCAGTACATGAGCATGAAAGGTACCTCCATGGCAACACCACATGTTGCAGGTCTTGCTGCCTTGCTCCTCTCAAAGAACCCGGGTCTCACACCTGCAGAACTCAAGTCTCTGATAATGAGTAATGTTGATACAGTCTCTGCATGGTCTGGAAAGACGGTGACCGGGGGGAGGATTGATGCAGGAAAAGCCCTTTCTTCCCTTGCAGGAAGTTCGGTCTCCACCCTTCCGGGCCAGTCCAAATCTCCAAAGGATCTTGACGGTGACAGTGTGTACGAGGATCTGAACGGGAACGGAAGGCTTGAATTCTCAGATGTAAGTCTGTTCTTCCAGAACATGGACTGGATCAAGGCTAATGAGCCGGTTTCAGCGTTCGATGTATCAGGAAACGCTAAGATTGACTATAGTGACCTGGTGAAACTCTTCCAGGCTATCTGATT
>QKDV01000305.1 GCA_003251955.1 Methanospirillum hungatei | reverse complement strand
CCGCCTTCTCCACTCCTCCTCCGAAAATAATTCAGACTGGAGTGAAGGGATTCATACCTTTCCGTCCCCTGTTCTCGTATGTGATGCTGTGCTGACCATCCTTGGAGCAAATGATGCATTCTATCACTCCTCAGGGTATGTACCAAGATCGATGAGTGGTCATCCTCTTCGTGATATCCGGATGTCACTTCTCTCTGGTGAATCTGTCTGGGATGCTGCCCTGATGAGAAAACCAACAACCGGCGTTGTTGAGTTCAGGTTTCCAATCCGGTCAGATATCTACCAGACCACAGCTTTGCCTGTGATGGATGGTAATGGGTCACTCATCTACATGCTCCTCGTTCTGGCTGATAACGGCTCCAATGTAAATATCCCTTCGTATGACCTTATTCGGCACTCCTGGACAGAACCAGCAGATCTTCTTCTTGAAACTGACGGAATTATTCTCTCTCTCTCACCCCGGGCTGCTGCGCTATGTGGGATAGATGGTCCGAATTCACGTGGAACAAGCATCCGTAACATCTCTCTCTTTCAGGAAACAGGCTCTCATGGAGATCAGATCCTGAATGAGATTCTTGCTGTAGGAGAGGATTCAGAGCCTGTAGTCTTCCAGATATCTGGGGCTCACTCTCTGCTTGTGCAGGCTGAACGAAAGATGATCCCGCTTCTTAAGAGATCAGTAGTGCATCTCCAGTTATCCCCAGTTCCTGTCGGACTTGTGCCAAATTCTGTAGACATCGGGGAACTCTGCTCGATGATCGATACTAACACTGGCATTGGTACTCCTGATTCCCAGGCATGTCTCAATTCTGTCAGGCAGTTATACAATGAGATCTCCGGTGACTCCCAGAGAAGAGGCGATTTGGAGAAAAACAGTGATCTCGTCTCGCTGGTGAAGGGGTTAATACACGAGCGGGCTCTCCTCCAGGATGGTATCCTCTCCACTGATCCAGTTATCATACCTGAAGATCTTGCGATGAGCACGAGGACGAGGATGGTTCTGCTGATGATCGAGTCAATTCGGCATGATCTCCGGGTTCACCTTGTTGATGGGAGTTCTGATCAGGATGGTACCCTCTCACCACTTGCACCTGGTGAGTACAGGGGATTGTTTGCTGATATTGCATCAGTATTCAATGAAGTCCTTCTGGCCTCCTCAAAGGAGGAGAACCCAACTGTTGACCCGGTATCCGAATCCTTTCCTAAGGAGATCTCGGAAGTATGTGAGAAGTTTACTTCAGGTGATCTCTCTGCACGTGTGGATCCTGAGCGGTTTTCTGAAAATGAAGGAATCACCGAATCTGTCTCTGCCCTGAATCAGATGCTCGGTTCAGTTCAGGCCCAGTATGATGTGCTTGCAACAAACCTTGAACAGATGAAGACCGGCTGGATTCCGGTGTCGGTAGGGGAGATCCCGCCAGGTCCGTTTGAAGGGGTGATCAGGGATCTTGATGATGCCTTAAGTTCACTCCAGATGATGATCGCAACAGTCGAGTCACTGACGATGTCGGTGATGCAGGGCGATCTCTCGACACGGGGAGATCTCTCCGGGCTGTCCGGGTATTATCAGGCACTGGTTACGGGAATGAACAGGATGCTCGGACTGATTCATGCTCCGCTTGAAGAGGTCCGAAGGGTGAGCAGTGAGTATGCCCTTTGCAGATTCGACTCCCGAATGGACGAGAAGATCCCATATCCCGGTGATTTTGAGAACCTGAAGTTCTCACTTGATGCGATTGGTATCTACTGTCAGGGGGTGGTCAGTGAGATTGACCGGGTTAGCAGTGGGTATGCAGCCGGAGACTTCACTGCCCGGATGGCGAAGAAACTCGAAGTAACTGGTGATTTTGTTACCATACGATCGTCTCTTGAGAACATTGGTATCAGGATCTCTGAAAGTATTCTGGACCTCAGGAGTACCTCCACAACGATGAATGATGAGGCTGATCTGATGAGAGAGAGTATCGCATCTGTTTCAGGTCAGGCAGAGACTCTTGCTGCATATGCCTTCTCTGTCTTAGAGAGGGCCGGTCAGGTCAGAACCGAAGTTCAGGAGATGATCAAGGGAACCGATGCAGCAAAACAATCCCTGCATGTGATGACCACCAAGTCCGAATCGGTTGCAGACATCTCATCAAGAACGGATGATCTCTCATCCCGGGGTATTGAACTGGCAGAAAAAAGCAAGGAGGGAATGAAAGCCATATCTGGTGCTACAGATCTTGTAGCTTCCAGAGCTATCAGGATCCAGGAGGAACTCATCAGGATCAGCAAGATTATCGGTCTTGTCACCGAGATTACCAATCAAACCAACCTTCTTGCTGTCAACGCCGCAATAGAGGCTGCCCATGCCGGCAATGCAGGCAAAGGTTTCGCTGTAGTTGCTTCTGAAGTAAAGCGTCTGGCTCTTGACTCAAAGAGTGCCCTTGTGGGAATTTCAGAAACCCTCCGCTCGCTGAATCAGGCATTCGAGGAGGTCAGGGATGGGGCTCACGGGGCACGTGATGAGGTAAAATCCCGTAGTATTGCAGTAAATGAAATGGTCAGCCTTTTTCAGAGTATGTCCACAGAGATCGGGAAAATCGCTGCCATGAGCAGGGACGTGGTTCATGTTGCTGATGAGCAGGAGGAGGTGATCAAAATTCTTGACAGCCGTGCACGGGTAATCGGTGATCTGATGAAAGAGACGACAAATGATGCAGATGCTTCAGCACAGGCATGTAATGAATCATGCCGGTCTGTTGAGGAGATCTCCCTGCATATCGAGACCGTTGCCAGTCTTGCCGGTCGAATACACACTGACATCGGCAAATTCTCAGTCTGATTGTTTCTCAATAGATCTCTATAGGTGTCATTGGGACTCGAGCCCATCCTTTCTCTCTATGGAGTATAGCGGGAAAGCCCATGTGCACTCAGGTCAGAGTGGTATGAACCCCACGAGTGTTGGAGTATGATGAATTCAAAAACCGCTATGTTAGGATGTATCCTGATCGGTATTCTCCTGTGCTCTGTCCTGATGGCAGGCTGCACTGGTAACTCTTCAGGCCAGACTGAACAGAAAGTCAGCCCAGCAACCACCTCAGTTGCCGCACAGGAAACAACTGTTGCGAAAGCAACATCCGAAGGGTCAGCCCTTACGGTTGCCGGATCAACCACTGTTCTTCCAATTGCAGCAAAGGCAGCAGAAACCTACATGGCTGCTCATCCCGGTATTGATGTACAGGTTACCGGCGGAGGCAGTGGTGTTGGTGTGAAGTCTGCCGGAGAGGGAACGGCAATGATCGGTATGGCTTCACGTGACCTGACCGCTGATGAGAAGGCAAAGTATCCTGATCTTCAGGCTCACCAGATCGCGATTGATGGAATTGCAATCATTACGAACCCGGATAACCCGATTCCTTCCCTGACCCTTGACCAGATTAAAAAGATCTATGATGGAAATATCACAAACTGGAAGGATGTTGGAGGAAGTGACGCTGCTATCGTGGTTGTCGGACGTGACAGTGCATCAGGAACACGAGAATTCTTCTCTTCAGATGTCATGAAGAAGGCTGACTTTGTAAAAACACAGCTTGAGAAGAACTCAAATGGAGCAGTACAGCAGACTGTTGCCCAGACCAAGGATGCAATCGGATATGTCGGGCTTGGATATGTTGACTCCTCTATCCATGCGGTTCCGCTTTCCGTGAATGGAACCCTGATCTCTCCGTCCATTGAGACTGTAAAGGAAGGAAAGTATCCTCTGGCACGGCCACTTCACCTCCTGACCAAGGGAGAACCCACAGGCGATGCTGTCACATTCATGGCTTTCATTAACAGTCCTGAAGGGCAGAAACTTGTTACTGAAGAAGGGTTTGTATCTCTCAACTAATCCTCCCTACTGACTCCTTTTTTTATAATCCCGTCAATTCCGGTTTGCATACAATGCCGGTTTTTTATCTGAAGTTGTTGACTTTTTTCATGAGATTTTTTAAATGAATTAAATTCTAAATATAGATCTCCCATTTCTATATTGATATCTGATATCAATATTTATTCATGGGATATATTTTC
>QKDV01000222.1 GCA_003251955.1 Methanospirillum hungatei | reverse complement strand
CAAGAATACCATATCCAGGACCTGATCGGGATTATCAGTCGCTATCTCACAGAGCTGAAAAAAGAACTTAGCGGCTGGCTCTACAGGAAAGATGGAGAAACATCCGCATCAGTTCGCGAATTGACAATCCAGATCTTGATGAATCGTATCATCCTGACACGGATCTTTCAGGTTCATGGAGTAGAAGATCCTTCAGAGAGCACAATCCTCATGAATGCTCTCTCTTCATTCGCGTCCACACTCCCGGTGCTTGATTTCTATGACATAAGGGCAAGACCTTATGACGAAGAGACCAGGGAAGAGGTGAGAAGACTTGCCAGTTTACCAGTTAAGGAGCTTAAAAAAATCAGGCTCTCATGGGTAAAGCCTGAAGACTGGGCTACTGCTTTTTCCAGGTATCTATCCTCCCTTCCACAGAAACAACATAAAAAGAAACATTTCCAGAACGAAGAGGAGCGTGAATGGAAAGACGATGTCCTAAAGTCTGGTGTAGGTAAACTTATCGCAGGAATCCTGACCAACGATGAGAGTCTTACTCATAGATTTTGGGATCCATCTACAGGGTGTGGCCAGCTCATCGCTCTGATACTCAGAAGGATCAGAATAACCCTGATCGAAGGGGGTAAGGATACCATCACCGCCCGCCTCATCGCTGCTGGTGAGATGGTACATGCAAACGATGCATCTCCAATCCACGTTGCGGTAGTCAGGTTTGTGATGGCATCCTGGATCCTGAGCGGGGAGTGTACTGACCCATCACTTACAAAGACTACCCTCTGGTATCCATTCTTTGCCTTAAACAGACAGATTAGAGCAGGTTCCCCACTTTATGATGAAAGAACCCTGGAAGAATTCGTATCTTTACAGAATGGATATCCGATCCTCCGCCATCTGCATCCCATCAATATAGAAGAATATGCAGACGGAACAAAGCCATTCTCTCTCATCATATCCTGTCCTGAAGGTAAAAGTCCCGATAGTCCTCCCGAGGTCGCCTGCTATCTCACTCGGAGGTTCACCTCTTATACAGCAGGAGTTGATCAAGGAGTTCTGTATGCCGAACTGGCTGGTGAGTTCCTCGCACCAGGAGGGAAGGCAATTATTTTCCTTAGGAGAAACTGGCTCTCAGAATCATCTTTCCGGGGATTCAGACGATGGATTGCTCATACATCTTCGGTTACCATGGTTGTTCCTGAAGATGAACCATGCCTAGGAGATGCAGACGACCTTTCTGCTATGATCCTTCATTCAGATTTGGAAAAATTACACACAGTGATCAGGTTTGCCAGTAGAAAGGGTCATTCAGGATTTCAAATCAGAAAATACAAGATTTTTCCTGCTGATCTGCACAAAGACGACGGATGGGGTCTACAGGACCCCTGGGAGAAGAGAATGATTGATCAACTCTCTCAGGAAACGATGACTCTGAGTGAGTACCTCTTTGATGAACTCTACCCGGGATCTACAGGTTACCAGATCAGAGACCAGGCTGACTGCTGGACATCCATCAAATGGACAGGATATGAACTCTCCATTTGCTCAGGGATAACCCCTGAACCCAGCGCTGATGTCATCATACCAGGAAATGATCAATTCCTTAACGTACTTCTTCACTCCTCGATAATCAGGTGGTACATCACAACATGCACTCGCAGTGCTCATACTTCACCAAACCTGATGGGCATTATCAGGACTCTGCCAATCCGGGCGATAGACCATTACTCTCGCGAAGAGACAGGCATATCTGAATTAATCAGGACAGTTCGAGTCCGCCAGGTCATGCTTGAAAAGAAAAAACACGTTTGCCATGCATGGCATGACATCAGCAGAATAGAACGCCAGATTTCAGAGGTACAGCAAGAGATAGATTTCCAGATCTGTGTCCTGTACGGGATATCCCCTGATGATTGCATAGAGATAAGGCAGCGTATGAAAACAGCCTGAAACCTGAATAGATAGGGCCCAGGTTTTCAAATATGATAAGAGCGATTTCAGATATACTGCTTTTATGATTATCAGACAATTCTTCATCCCCGGTATTGCTCACAGTTCATACCTTCTAGGGGGAACAGGTTCATGCCTGATCATTGATCCTTCCCGTGATACAGCTCGGTACCTGGATGCAGCAAAGGAAGAGGGGATGAAGATTGTGGGAATCCTGGAGACACATCTCCACGCTGATTTTATTTCCGGACACCAGGATCTTGCCGAGAAGACCGGTGCTCCGATCTATATGCCTGAACGTGCAGACGCACTCTTCCCTCACATACCAGTAAGGCAGGGATCAGTTATCACAATAGATGACATGAGAATTGAGGTCAGGGAAACTCCGGGGCATACGCCTGAACATGTCTCATACGTGCTCATTCACCAAAGCCGGTCTGAAAGTCCTGCCCTGGTCTTCTGTGGGGATACCCTGTTTGTCGGTGATGCAGGCCGGCCTGATCTCTTTCCAGGAAGAGCCCGGGAACTTGCTTCGGCACTGTACACAAGTCTGCATGAAGAACTCATGACACTTCCTGATTATTGTGAGGTATACCCTGCACATGGTGCAGGATCATTCTGCGGCAGGTCTCTTTCAACAAAAAGAACCAGCACTATCGGGTATGAGAGGATTGCAAACCCGGCCCTAGCCATCAAGGACCTGGAGGCCTTTATCACTACTCTTACCACGAACATGCCACCTGCTCCTGATCATTTCACCCGATGTTCTGATATCAACCGGAGAGGACCGGTTCTACTTGCTAAACTACCTGCTTTGAAGGCTCTCAGCCCTGCAGATGTCAGAAATCTGCTTGAGTCAGGAGAAACTGAGGTTGTGGATATCCGCAGGTATGACGCATTTGGTGGAGTGCACATCCCAAATAGCCTGAACATCGATTCTGAAGTTAATTTTTCCACGTATGCAGGATGGATAATCAGGCCTGATATGAACCATGTGCTTATTGGACACAACAAAAATCAGATCGCTGATGCCGTGGTGATGATGCATCGTGTTGGTATTGATTCCATTGCCGGATACCTCTCCGGAGGGATTCAAAACTGGGTACAATCAGGACTACCGACCAGCCAGATCAGAATAATCTCTGTGCATGAACTTGCTCACCTTATTGCCAACGAACCAGAACTTGAGATCCTTGATATCAGAACCGCTGCAGAGTACGATAGTTACCATATTCCTGGATCAGTAAATATCCCATGGCCTGATCTTCGTACAAGAGTAGATGAAGTCAGGGTATCAGGTCTTATAGCAGTTATCTGTGGATCAGGTGTCAGGGCAGGGATAGCCTGTAGCATCCTGAAACGAGCGGGACATCACAATATCGTGAATGTTGCCGGAGGATATATAGGCTGGATTGCAGCAGGGCTTGACCACTCTTCACAATAATCTGATATATTCTCTTCGAATAGATCATTGCAGGAAAAGTGGACTCACTTAAGGAGTCTAACCTACACTTGGTATACAAGGACCAGATATGAAACGAACAGAATACTACCAGGAGAAGGGCCTTGAGCGGATCATCAATATCAGCGATGCGATCTTTGCATTTTCACTTACCCTTCTGGCAGCAGATCTGATTGTACCTGATCTCGGTGGGATCACTTCACTACAGCTCTCAAACGAACTTGTTAATGAGATCCCCAAATTTCTTTATTTTCTTCTGACCTTTCTGATAACATGGGCATACTGGGCAAAACATCACAAGATTTTCCGGTTTATTAAAAGGTATGATGATATCCTTGTCAAGTTGAATATGTTCTTTCTCCTCTTCATCATACTGATGCCTTTTATCACAAAGGTGGTCAATGAACATAGCAAAATTCAGCTCGCTGTTATCTTCGCTGCAATAGGTTACGCTGCACCCGGGTATCTGGGCAGCATCATGTGGCATTATGCATCCAATAATCACCGGCTAATTGATCCGGATGTACCCCATGATTATATCAGAAAAACTATTATCGAGAATTATATCAGCCCGGTTATTTTCACATTCTCAATCTTCCTGTCGTTTATCAATCCGGCTTATACTCTCTACTGTTGGGCCCTGCTATT
>QKDV01000233.1 GCA_003251955.1 Methanospirillum hungatei | reverse complement strand
TGGCTGTGATCACGTCCGTTTAGTGTTCAGTCTTGATTGAACACAATTCTCATCATAGATGAATGACCGGATACTAAACATTTGCTTCCTACAACATGTGGTGCTATCCCGGTATATTCCCGTATTCACTGTATCAGCTCCTTTCTCTCAAATCCTTATGGAGGAATTTCTTGCAGATAGCAATAGATGGATTCTGGACAACAAAAGCAGGCGATTGTGCCCCTCAAAAGAGCCTTACAACCACGGTCTCTGATAACCGGTTCTTCTACAGGATTATCCATGATGCATCCTCACGCAAGTAGGTTATCGTTGAGATTAAGGTTGACTACCCTGATCAGAGAGAAACATGAGTAACTCAGTTCTGACGGTAAGGATACTATCCACATTGATGTATCATCCCAACAACATAAATCCGGCGTCAAGTACACTCTTTTTCTGGATCTATACCCCTGAATCTGAATCTGAAGCGGAAGATACCAGGAAGGGCACACCGATGAGTATGAGCACTTTGTGATTGAATAACCAGTTGAATCCGAATGCCATCCAAGTCAGCCGGCGACTCGGAACTTTCCTACTGGGACGATAATCTCAAACCTTGCTCCTCTCCCTTTTGTCCCGGTTTCCCTGATAGAAAGGCCTGTGATGGCAAGGATCTCACGGGCAAGGAAGAGTCCAATCCCTGTATGTTTTCCATAACCATGTTCGAAGATCATGTTCTTCTCCCATTCCGCAATCCCTGCCCCGTCATCCTCGAAAATGACGAGGAGGGAGTCTCCCTCTGTCTGTGTGAAAACTTTTATTGTTGTTATACTCTCTCCATGGCGGGTCGCATTTTCAATCAGGGTAGTGAACACCTTCCTGATGATGGGGTCCGCATACACTTCAAGACCGGGATCTATTGTTTCAGTCAGGTGCAGACCTCCGAGTCGTACCTCATAACATGCAGATCTGATAAGGGGTTTTATCTTTTGCCACCCACTTGAAACAGTCCCGAAATTTTCATATTCACGTGTAAATCCAATAATTTCCTCGATCCGATTGCAGGCTTCTTGAGATTGCCTGATCCGGGTGTGGATTATTTCCGGATCTGTTGACTGAAGAATCAGGTCATGAAAAGCCTGTAGGACACTGAGTTGATTGAGGATATCATGCCTGGTCAACCCGGTGAGAAGCCTGAGTTTCTGGTTTGCCTCCCTGATCGCCTCTTCTGCTTGTTTGCGGTATGTAATATCAATCAACTGCTCAACGATGAAGATGACTTTCCCGTGTTCATCAAGCATCGGTTTTGATCTACAGTCCATCCAGATTCCAAGTTCTGGCACATACCGCTCGGTCTGCTCCATCCTCTTTGAAACCAGGGCTTTGTTGGTTGTACAATCATCGCAGGGGGTATCTCGTCCGAGGAGTTCGAAACATCGTTTTCCTATGACTTCCTTCGGAGTTTTGTGCAGGAGTTCGTATCCTGCCCTGTTGTACCTGATGATTTTGTGATCGCTTTTTTGTATGCCTATTACATCCTGCAGGGAATCGAGTACTGCATTCAAAAAGGCCTCAGAAGCCTTTAGTGCAGTTTCAGTCTTTCTGATACTGGTGATATCGTGTGCTATCACAAATATCCCGGCAACCCTCCCTTCAGGGTCATGATATACTGATGCATTGTAGAGGACTGGAATGATTGTTCCATCCCTATGCTGTATCTCAAGAGGATAATCCCTGATCATCCCCTTCTCAAAAGCGACTTTACTCCCTCTCCTGGCTTTTCTGGGATCCGTGAAGTAGTCAGAAAAATCAGTCCCGATCAGCTGATCCCTGTTACACCCGGTAAGTTTCTCGGTTGCGGTGTTTATATCGGTCATCTTGCCCTGTTCGTTGATGGCTACAAACGAGTCGATACTTGCCTCTATGAGCCCCCGGTGGTACTGGTTCATCTCCCTGATCTGTTCACGGGCGATCTGTACTTTTGTGATATCCAGATGTGTTCCTGCTGCCCTGAGTGGAGATCCGTCATCACTGAATGTGATAACCCTTCCCTTATCCAGAATCCATATCCACTCACCATCCTTTCCCCTGAGCCTGTACCTGTACTCAAAATGTGGTGTTCTTCCTTCGGCCATATCCCAAAGTGCTTCTAATACGCCAGGAAGGTCATCGGGGTGGACAAGTTCTTTCCATGAATCGTAACTCTGATCGATCTCACTGGGTTCATACCCGATCATGGATGCCCACCGATCATTGATGGTCATCCTCCCTGATGGAATATCCCAGTCCCAGGTACCGAGGTCTCCGCCAATTATCGCAAGGTTGAGTCTTTCCTCACGGTCAATGAGCGACAACTCAGCCTCCCTCTCTTTTGTGATATCCCTGAATACGTAATGGGCCTGTCTGAATGATCCGTCAGGATTCTTTCCAGTGTTTCCATCAAACGAAACAAGTATCGATCCGTCGTTCTTTTTTCTCATCCTGAACTCGACACCATGGACCTCTCCTGAATCTTTGAACCTTAATAGGCTCTCTCTAAAGTGTCCATGCTGTTCTGGTTCAAGGAAGTCACCAAACCAGTGCCCGACAACCTCATGGTAGGCATACCCGAGAGTATCAAGCCAGGTGTCATTGACATCAAGGAATCTCCCGTCTTCGTCAAGCGACTGGTATGGGATTGGAGACTGGCGGAAGAGAATCCGAAACCGCTCTTCGGCCTCTTTCAATGCCTCATCAGCCCGCTTTCTGTTTGTGATATCAAGGATTATTGCGAAAAAGATGCGACGATCCTGCATGGTCATGATCTGAAGATGTACCTCAACCGGGTATGTTGTCCCATCTTTTCGCAGGTGCACTGTAGAGAATCTGGTCTTCTCAGTTCTTCCCTCAATAAGCGGCCTTGTCAGGTGGTCAAACGTCTCCCTGGTAAATTCAGGCTTAAGATCCAGAGGAGTGAGCCAGGATAGTTCCTCCATACTGTATCCAAGGTTCTCCCTGGCTCCCCGGTTGACCTCCAAAAAGCGGTATGATTCAACATTGAAGAGATAGATCTCGTTTAATGAATCATCGAGGATCCTGCCAAGGTAGGATGCCGTCTCTTCTGCTAGTTTTCCTGCAGTGATATCGCGTCCTACCGACTGGATCTCGATACATCTGCCTTTTTGATCAAAGATACCCCTGTCCACCCACTGGTGCCAGTTGATCTTTCCATCATGTGTAACCACACGATGCTCGATAGTTCCCACTGGATTTTCAGGAGTCAATGACGTGAGTAGTTCTTCGACTGCCTGCCTGTCCTCATCAACTATCGGGGGAATGAATCTGGTTCCGGTTACCTCTTCCCGAGTTACGTTGTAATAGCGACAAAACGCCTCATTTACAAAAATAATGGTCCTATCAGGTTTTGTACGGCAGATGAACTCAGTCTGATCTTCAACAACACTCCGGTACCGCTCCTCACTTTCACGAAGTTTTCTCTCTGCTTCTCTTCGCTGGACCGCCTGGATTATCTTGTGGCTAAGTTCTACAAACTGAGACTTGGGTTCTCCACCTTTCTGCACGTAGAAGTCTGCCCCGTTATCAAATGCCTCAATGACAACTTCTTCCCTACCTCTTCCGGTAAAGAGAATGAATGGGATAGAAAGACCATAGCCCCGAATCTCCTTCAACAGTTCTATACCGTTCATATCAGGCATCATGTAATCTGACACAATAGCATCAAATGATTCATTCACGAGTGTATCGAGAGCCTCCTTTGCTGAAGGCAGGCAAGTCACCCTGAACATCCCCTTCCGTTCAAGGTAAACTTTTCCTATTTCGAGCAGCACTGGCTCATCGTCGATATAGAGGAGGTGGATGGGATCTGGCATAAATAACGTGTTGATGTCAGAAGATCGTAGGTACATCAATAATCTATGACTAGTGTTCTGATCTCAGTATCGCGGTGTCTACCTATTTATCCTGTCGGTCAGGGAAGGGTCATGGGAGGTGATATCTCTATAAATTATTAAAAAAAAGGTGATCCTTCAGTCCTGCATCTGTGTTATGAACCAGGCGATATTCTCCCCAAGGCGTTCCATTGT
>QKDV01000145.1 GCA_003251955.1 Methanospirillum hungatei | reverse complement strand
CTTTCTCCCCGATGATCGGTGAGGTGGGCGGTGTGGGCTCTGCAATTAATGCATTACATGGTTTTAAGATCCCTTCTTCAACGAGTTGCTCCATCCCGAACTCGCCTTTTCCCTCCTCGTCTGCTACAAAAGCAATATCAACACCGGGATCACCTTCGGTGTCAATTATGTTTCTGAGTGCTACAAGCAGGGCTGCACATCCGCCTTTCATATCGGTTGACCCACGCCCATGTACAAACCCTCCTTCTATCAGGCCGGCATATGGAGGATGTATCCATCCATCATCGAGTGCAGGGACAACATCTACGTGACCGCAGAGGAGAAGTTTCTCTTTCGGCTCTGCTGATAGCAGGTTGTGTCTTCTGCCTCTGGTAACTGTCCTGGTCTTCAGTCCGATACCGTCACAGAATTCCCTGATGTACTCGATAACCTCATCGGTATAGCCGGGGGGGTTCTCAGATCTGATCTGGACAAGGTCTGAACAGATCTCTGTGACATCTGCAGCCTTTCTCATCAGCAGGTCCCGATGTAGTTGTTGAGTTTTGTAGCAACTGATGAGTTATTGTAAAGAGCAGAAAGGTAGGAACGTTCAAACATCTCATCGATCATGATCTGGAAGGTTTCTGGTGGAATTGGTCTTCGATCATCTGGATTGAGAATTATTCTGAATGACCGGTACATGGCAGGATCTGAAGGCGAATAGATCTTCTGGATAAAGAGCGGAAACTTTTCATGTTCCTCCGGATGGTTTGCTTCAAGCCATGCCATGAATCCAGGAAATACTTTCAGTTTTTCGTCCTGTGCCGTGTCGGTCCTGTGCTTAATATACTCAAGGCTCATCAAGTTTCGGGGTGAATCTGCATTAAATGCGAGATGTGTTATCGTGTAGTCCAGATGAGCCAGTGCATCAAAATACCAGAACTTGAGAACCGGATGAAAATCAGACGTGTCTTCGAGAATCAGTGATTTGTTATAGAGTGCCTGGAGTACCCGTGCGTAATCATTGACTTCCAGCATACACAAAAGTTGGGTGGCAGAAGATTAAAAGCGTCTCTGCCGGTCAGGAATTATACGGTTCACGAAGGCCGATAGCCTTCTGGAAAAGGGCATCGAGCTCTTCACCCTTCTTACCTCTTATATCAACAAGGTTATCAGACCTGAGTAAGCAGGGTTTTAGTTTTCCATCTGATGTCACCCTCAACCTGTTACAGTGTTTGCAGAACTCTGAATTGTGAAACGGTCTGACAAACTCAATCTCTGCCCCACCATAACAGTATTTTTTCCGGTGATGCATTCTTCTTGTGATAACCCGTTTAGATGAAACTGCGATATGATCCTCCAGTTCTGAAAGATCTGCGTGGTAAGGGCAGTCACCAAGATCCATCAGTTCGATGACCTGAAGGATCATCTGCCGATCATCTGCCACTAATCTGATGAAATCATCGATTTCGTCCTCGTTGATTCCTTTTAGAAGAACCATATTGATCTTTATCGGGACAAGTCCGGCAGCCTTGGATGCCTTGATTCCCTCCAGAACATCATCAAGACATTCAACACCCGTGACTTTTTTGTAGGTTTCCGGGCGAAGACTATCGAGACTGATATTAACCCTTGAAAGGCCGGCACGCCGAAGATCCATAGCCATCGGACCCAGCAGCGTTCCATTGGTAGTCAGGGATGATTCGATACCGTCAGGAACGCTCCTGATAATCTCAAGAATATCTTTCCTGAGCAGGGGCTCTCCACCGGTAAATTTGACAGACCTGACTCCAAGCCGTTCTGATGCCTTCAGGATCTCCCTGATATCCTCAAGTGACATCGGGTTCTCAGGTTTGCATTCTCCTTCACGATGACAATAAATGCATTTGAGATTACAACCAGCGTTAAGACTTATGCGGATATTACTAACTGGACGCTGGTAATTATCACGTACTGCCATTAATCACCGGTTCGGTCTCTTCTTCCTGGTAATTTTCATCAAACAGGTCTTCTCTGCCTGCAATGAAATTGCGGGCTATTATATAGATCTCAGCACTCCCTTTTCTGCTTGAATGAGTCTTGTGAGTAGTTACACGGAAGAACTCTTCTTTCACCTTCCGGTAAATCCAGGGAAAGTCCTCTCCCTGGAATGATTTCATCACGAGGTTACCACCGGGACAGAGCACCTGTATAGCAAAGTCGAGTGCCATTTTGTTGAGGTCAATGGCCCTCGCCTGATCGTATGATTTGTGCCCGGATAGTTTGGGTGATGCATCGCATACAACCAGATTAACAACCGGTAATAGATCAAGTACCCTCGTGACAATCATGGGCTTAGAAAAATCCCCGACCAGAGTAGTAACTCCTTCAATAGGCTGAATTGGATTCAGATCAATCCCGACGATCTGTCCAGATGTGTTCTCTTTAAGAACCTGAAGCCAGCTCCCTGGTGCTGCACCAAGATCAACAACGCTATCATGTGGGCGCAAAACTGCATTGCGTTCCAATATTTCTTTCAACTTGAATGAAGCACGGGAACGGTATCCCTGCTTCATAGCTTTCTGATATACCTTATCTCTACCCCATTGAGAACCCATAAGTCGCTCGTATCCACCTTATTGCTAAATATTACTCAGACCAGCACTTATATGTGCGTCAAACTAATATTGTTAGAATAGTAGGGAGCGCAGATGCTGAAAGGAACAATAAACGCCGATACTTTTCGTGATTCTATTGACGCCGTCGCTGCTCTGGTGACTGAATGCAGAATGCATTTTTCAGAACAGGAGGTGTGGATCAGATCTGTCGATACCGCAAATGTTGCTATGGTTATCCTCACTCTCCAGCGTGAAGCGTTCAACACTTACGAGGCTACACCAGGAGAACTTGGTCTGGACATCACAAAGATGAAGAATATCTTCACCATGATGGGAAAGGCAAGCGAGGTTAGCCTGGATTACCCTGACGGGGCAAATAAGATTGAAGTTAGATTTGAAGGATATCACTATGCCATAACTCTGCTTGATACCAGCACAATTAAAAAGGATCCAAATTCTCCTGGTATCGAGTTACCTGGTATCGTGACAGTGCCGGGTGCTGACCTCTATAATACTATCAAATCGGCAGCAGTTGTATCAGACAAGATGTGGCTTGGAATAAACCCTGATAAGAAGGTCTTCTATATTATAGCTGAAGGAGATAGCGATCATATCGAGCGTGAGTTCACAGCCGATGAGATGATATCCTGCAATTATTCACAGGCACGCTCCCTCTTCTCTATCGATTACCTCAAGGACATGGGAAAAGTGATGGCCCATGCATCTGAGGTAACAATACAACTAGGAACTGATCATCCAGTTAAGTTCTCCTTTGACATTGCTGGTGGAAAGGGTCACGTTGAGTACCTTCTTGCACCGCGTATTGAAGCAGACTGATGTATGGTAGCGCTTGACCTTCGAGATCTCGCAAAATATCCTTTTTTAAAAGAAGCTCAGTCCTTTATCGCTGCGAATACTGCCTCACTTGATAAGTACCTTGACTCCCCTTCCGGGCGACTCGCAGTAAAAGAAGCATATGAGATCGTGTCTGCATCACTCCGGTTCAACCCCCGGCAGCCCCCTGAAACCCTTCCTGATGTTCCATCAGAGGCTGCTGCCGTCAGAATAATTATATCTGCATATCCGGTGAGCAGGTTGCTTGTATCCTGTAGTGGTGACCGGATGCTTGTAGACAGGCTCTGCCGGTATCAGTCCTGGAAAGTGTACCGCCATCTTCAGGAAGAGGAGCCCAGGAAGAAAGAGGTGATAGCGGCCAGTCTTGGTCTCTCAGCAAGCTCCACCGAAATCTCTGTGATTCAGTATGTCGAGATAGCGTCCCGGCTCACGGATGAGAAGTGGAGGCTTGTAAACCGTGTTGTTGAGAAAGGAGTTGTCAGGATCCATAAGGATGAGATCGATGAGATACTGAGAGAGCGTTTGAGGGTTATAATGAGTCAGAACATGCCTCTAAATGTACCTCCGTCTCTCTGCACCTCTCTACAACCGGTTCTTGATCGGATAAAAGTTACATTACAGGAGAGAATGCTTGAAGAGTTTGGATCTGT